>JAENXG010000143.1 GCA_016649675.1 Methyloceanibacter sp. | reverse complement strand
CCGATGCGAGCAGCGACAACGTCGCGGTGGACGGCGTATACGCTCGGCGCAAGCGTGTAGTAGCTTCCCCAGGCATCTGGGTTGGCCACCCGCGAGCGGTCAGCATCGGCGAGTGGCGCCAGCGGCACGTTCAGCCGTTCGAGAAGCGCCTTGAGCGGTGCGGTGGCTGTGAAGAAGGCCCAATCGAAACCCGCGGCCTCGCCGCAGGCAATGATCTTGCGCAGGAACGACCCAACGGTGTGCGGGGCGCGGCTGGCCAGCGAGGTCACCTCGAAGATCTTCTCGCGGCGGACCGGGTGGCGCCGCAACCTCGACAGCACGGTCTCCACCGGCGCATCTAGATAGCACTCCGAAAAAAAACCGTCGGCGGCAAAGCGCAAGCCGGCGGCGCAAAGGGGCGTGCCACCATCGCCAATCATGGATATGAGCGTGGAAGGAAAGGCCGTGACGCGCGCCGAATAATGCCGCGCATAGACCTCGGCAATTAGAAGCTCTGCCGCTGGCCGTAAGGCATGGTCACGCGGAATGATCGTCGCCCGTATCACGAATCTTCCCCCTTCGCGTCGATGGCTCGCGCGTAGGAGGACGGTCGGCGGAGCTGCTTACAGACGCCTTACGGCCCCTAAAAGATCACAATCAGAACGGCAACCGAGGTCAAAGTGCCATCTCACGCGAAGGGGAATGCGTGGGCCGCGCCGCTGCACGGAGCGATTCGAATTGCATGGTGAAAATGGCTCCGCCGTCAGGCGCGTCGTCGACGGAGATGAATCCTCCGTGGGCGACGACAGTGCGAGCGGCAATGTCCAATCCGAGGCCGGCGCCCCCCGTGTTGTGATCTCGGCCCCCCTGCCAAAAGCGGCCAAAGATCGCATGCTTTTGGTCGGGACCAACGCCGGGTCCCCGGTCAATGACGCTGATGGAAGCCGGGTTGGCGACCACGATCGAAACCGTCGTGCCGACCGGCGTATGCCGCAGGGCATTCTCCACGATATTGCGCAGGGCTCTGAACAGATAGTCGCTGGCGCCGCGGATGCATACTGGCTCATCGGGCGCGAGCACCTCGATCGACCGGCCGGCATTGATTGCCGCCGGCCCGAGATGGGAAGCAACCTCCGTCGCGACCACGGTTAGATCGGCGACGTGGTCGGCGCCCACCTGCAAGACGTCAAGGCGCGCGATATCGAGCAGTTGGTTGACCAGGCGCTCAAGGCCGCTGATCTCGTCTACCAGTTCGGGATGGCCTTCAAACTTGGACAAGATGCCGACATGCGCCTTCAACACGGCGACCGGCGTACGGAGCTCGTGCGCGGCATCGGCGATAAATCGCTTCTGCGCCTCGAAGGCGATCTCCAGCCGGTCCAAACCTCGGTTGACGGCCGTCACCAGGGCATGAACGTCGCGTGGCAACCCGTTTTCCGTCAGCCGCGTGGACACCGCACCAGGACCAATGGCAGCGGCCTGGTTAGCGGCCATGCGCAGGGGCGCAAGACCAATTCGCGCCACCACCAGATTGACAATCAGGAGAACGACGACGAACGGAATCCAAATCCAGGCAATATCCTGGACGAATTCTTCCAGGACGCTATCGAAGACGATGTTGCCGGCATGGAAGGCGACCTGCACAAAGACCGGCTGGTCAGCGTAGAGCGTCCGCACGGACATCCCATAGTAAGCCTGCTGTTCCTCATCCGGCTGGAGGACGAAATAATCCTGGGGATGTGAGGGGTCGATCGCGGCGAGCGGTGCGGCGACCCCGGGAGACGCGGCCAACAGCTCACCGTTTCTCCCCACGACGGCATAACGGCCATTGTTCGTCTTGAAGCCTTCGGCCACATAGCGAGGCAACTCGACCGGACCTTCCGGCACCGTCTTCAAATAATCCACAATGACGCCTGCTTGATTGCGCAGGGTCTCTTCGCGGAACTGCAAATTCTTGGCTTTGAACCTGACGTAGAGGGCGCCGCTCGCCGCGCCGACCGCAAGCAGGCTGACGCTGACCAGCCCGACGATCAGCCTCAGCCACAGAGATGCACTGGCTTTTTGCGGGTTACGCACCTGCTGCCTTGTCTGAGAGCACATAGCCCACGCCACGCAGCGTGTGGATGTACATATCTGCTCCTGCATCCTGCAGACGTCGGCGAATCCTGTGGACCAGCACTTCGATTGCATTGGAGGCAAGATCCTCTCCGAACGAATAGATCGCATCTTCGATGGCCGACTTTGGCACCACCCGGCCGGCCCGTCGCATCAAGAGCTCCAGCCCGTCCATCTCGCGGCGACCGAACTCCACCGCAACACCGTCGACGGTCACTTCACGGTCGCTGGTATCGAACGACACGTTACCTGTGGTGAGCTTGACACCAAGCGCCTCGCCGGGCCGGCGCAGCAGCGCGCGAACGCGCGCGATGAGCTCGTCGAGCTCGAAAGGCTTGCGCAGATAGTCGTCGGCGCCTTGATTGAGGCCTGCCACAAGATCCTCCAAGCTGTCGCGCGCGGTGAGCACCAAGACGGGCCGCGTCATTTGGCGACGACGCTGGTCGCCGAGCCAGACAAGACCATCCTTGTCGGGCAGACCGAGATCCAAGAGGAGCGTGTCGTAGTGGGTCGTTGCGATGGCGCCCTCGGCGTCCGCGGTCGTGGTTACATGATCGACGGCAAAGCCGCCGTTCTGCAATGCGGTCGCGAGATAGTCGGCGAGCCGCTGATTGTCCTCAATGAGCAAGAGGCGCATCTGTCCCCCCTATTTCAGCTCATAGCTCGAATGCTCGAACCGATAGACGACAATAAAGGCCATGTTGACCGCAACGTTTGTCGAAATCTGGGCCTGACTAGCGCTAAGGCGTATCGGGCGAGCGAACGGCTTTGCATCACCACCTCCCCAAGACAGGCTCATGCTGGAGAGGGTTACGATGGACCTTACGCCAGCGTTACATGGCGCTATTCTCATGCGGCGCGAGGCCACCGGCAGCGCGCCTGATGCCTAGTCCAGCGGGCACCAGCGAGATCAGAAGTTCTCGTCAAATCCGCCTGTACCGTTGCCGAGGACCCGATCGAAATCCCTCCGCTTCTGCTCCTGGATGATGGCCCTCTGCGTGCGCTGCTCGGCCAGGGCCTTGCGGCAACCGACGTAAGCGGGACTGCCCGGCGGTCCTTGGGTCCGGCATTGAGCATCCTCCTCGCTGGTCGTGGCGGGCTGCGCTGCGGCTTGCCGTGCCACCCGCGTTTCCTGGCCTTGGGAGGCGCAACCTTGGCCCGCCGAAACCGACACGACGACCAGTACGAAGATCGGCAACAATCGCAACGGTGAGCTCCTTCTTCTTTCGGCCGCAACGTCTCTGGTCTTTTTGGCCGTTTGGTGTCGCAAGGCCGGGGCGCGGATGAGCTTGGACTTGACGGGCTCGGCCATCTGTGGGGACTCTCTAGGCCCCAGCGTCAAAGGTGCAAAGCCCTCGATATGATCAAAATTCTGCTCTTGGTTCTCGGGCTCGTGTTTTGCTTGCAGCCGCAGACGGTGCAGGCCCAAACCGGGCAGACCCAGAGTGGAACGCAGTCTCCCTCAAGCGGAAACCCCATCCCTCCGGTTCAATCGCTTCAGCCCACGCCCTCGGCGTGCAGCGCCGGCAGTCAAAGCGTGCGGGTCTGCAACGACGATTTCCGGTCCTGCAGCAGCGCGTGCACCGCCACGTCCTTGGATGTCAACGCCGACACGGCAGGTTGCAGCGCGAGATGCTGCAGCAACTTCAAGGCCTGTCTCAGCATAAGGCGCTGCGACACTAGCTCGATCAGTTGCTTCTGAGCAGGGCAGCGACTCTCGCTCTTATCCACTCGGCGCGGCCTGGATCTCGGCCAGCTGGTCCTTCAGCATCGATGGCGACAGATATTGCATGAAGGCCTTTTGCTTGCCTTCGTACGCGTAGTGAACCTTGAGCATCAGGCCGCCAAAGGTCGCAAGAACCTCCTCGGCCGTCACGCCGTGCTCGCCATTGGCGGCCTCCACCGGGAAGGGGAAGACGAGCTTGAACCGGGCATGCGGCGGGATGACGGCGTTTGCCAGTGGCTCGGCGACGTGAGCCTCGGGAGGATGGACGACGCTCGCTTCTCCCCCAGGCATGTCGATGCTCACGGCAAGTTTCAGCTCTTGCGGCTCCCCGTCCGCCTTGATCTCGCCGGTGACAGACGTCATCGGTTGATCCGTTTGGTTTTCGGCGCTGATCGAGAAGCCGCTGACGCGCACGCCCTCTGGCGTTCCGGCAAAGGCAAAGACCGACCTCTCCGCGATGGGGAGATCCTTCTGCTCGAACAACCATACGATGGCGCCGGACGAGGCGAGCGGAGCCGGCGTGCCCGCGCGCAAGATGAGGCCCCCGCCGAGCATCAGCCCGCCACAGATGAGAAACAGAGTGCCGGCGATGATGAGCAGCTGGCTCAGAGCAAATCCCCCAATTCGCCGCGGCGAGGATACCTTGTTTTCGGCTTCGGCCAGAGGGCCTTCGACCATAGAGCCTTCGGCCAGTGGAACCTCGACCAGAGGAGCCTCGGCGCGAGAGGCTGTGGCCGTCGCGAGCAGCGTTTGGACGCGGCCCACGCCTTCCCGTGCGTAGTGCCGCGCTGTGAGCCCGGCCTTGGCGATGCGCTCGGCGAGAGAGGGCGCGATCGTGTAGGCCTTGGCTGAGATCCAGGCAAAGGCGGGCGCGAGCGATCTGCCGAGCGAGCGCGCAAGAGCGTCCGCCTTAATGGAAAGAGCGACGAAGCTGACTGCAAGCAATTTGCCGGTCGAGCGCGAGAGGTCGTGGGCCCTCGCGGCAACTCCCGAGAAGCAGAGCGAAAGGACTCTGCCAATCGAGGGCGCCAGCCTGTGGACCGTGGCAGAGACCTGGAAGGCCCCCGCCGACAGCACCCTGGCGCTTGCGCCTGCGAGCGCGTGGGCCTTGGCTCCGAGCGAGGATGAGCCGGCCGACAGTATTCTCCCGCTCGCGCCTGCGAGCGCATGGGTCTTGGCCCCGAGGGAGGATGAACCCGCCGACAGCACCCTGCCGCTCGCGCCTGCGAGCGCATGGGCCTTGGTCCTGAGGGAGGACGAACCTGCCGACAGCACCCTGCCGCTCGCGCCGGCGAGCGCATGGGTCTTGGCCCCGAGAGAAGCGAAGCTCGCCGAAAGCAACCGGCCGAGGGCACGTGCAAGTTCCGAGGCTTTGGCAGCAATCCAAGAGAAACCAGCCGACAGCTGCCCGCTGATCGCCGTTACGAGAGCGCGAATCTTCAGCCCGGCCCAAATCAAGGCGCGCTGTACGGCCACTGCCACATGGAGCGCGCCGTAGCGGATCTGCGCGCCGACCCACGCGGCGGCGCTCGCAATCAGCCCGATACCATAGCTAAAGGCGGCGACGATCTTTGCAACCAAAAGCCAGAACAGCGAAGCCACGAACGCCACGGCGGCGGAAATGGCGTCCTTGACGGCACGCACGACGCGCTCACGCATGAGCTGACGCCGGCGCTTGGCTTGCTCCCGTCTTTCGATCGCCTCCTGGCGCTCACGCTGGCGTTGCAGCCAGCGATCGTGCCTCGCCCGGTCAGCCTGCACGGCGGCAGTCTGGACCTCGAGCCAGCGCTTATGGTCAATGAGATCGTCTTTCGCCGAGGAGAGAACCTCGCCCGATCTCTCGACGGTCTGCTTGGCTTCGGCAACGGTCGCCTCGAACGCGGCGACCGAGTCGCCGCCATCGGCGTCCTTGTCCCGCGGAGGCCATGCGCGTTTCTCACGCATCGGGCTGACCATGCCGACAGGCTCCCTTAAAAACCCGGTCCATGGCGAGCCTCATTTCGCACAAGACTCATAAAGATGCCGCCTCAATGGGGACTTAAGAACGCGCGACCGACGGCAGCTCCCGCTCCCCCGACCCCGGAAGCCTCGACCGCAGAACGCTGCCGAACGTCCTTTGCCGCCATCAAGGGGCGACGCAGCTCTGCCAGTTAAGGACGTGGGGCACAGGAAAACGCCCGGGCACCCGCCAGGACTGCGTGGCCGCCAGCTCTGCGCTCGGTCTACCCTAACGGCCAAACCGAAGCTGTCCTATCATTTTATCTTTATATCCGATGAACGGCGAGAGGCGTGGCGTCTTTACAACGCATGCTCGGCCCTCCCGCAAAAGGGGCGTGCTTCTGCGACCTCATTGGCCGACCATCGGGGCCTGGGCCGGCGCTAAAGATGAGCAATCCTTAAGGTGT
>JAENXG010000335.1 GCA_016649675.1 Methyloceanibacter sp. | reverse complement strand
GGGTAAGACCCCGCAGACTGAGCCGGCGCCGCAAGCCGGCGAGACCGAGCAGGGCGACAGCAACGAGCCGGACGATCCCGACCTCGACCGCATCCTGCGCTAAGCGACGGCGCCAAGCGCCTCTGGAAGGTGAGCCGCGGCAGCGTGGCGCCCGGCCTCGAAGCCGTTCGGGAAGGACGATTGCTGCGCCTTATGGCGCGGGCAGACGGAACACCGCCGCGATCATGACGATGACCCATCAATCCCCCCACAATCGTGAAAAAGCGGCACCTGCGGGCGCGCGCGATTCTCGCAACCATGAGTTTTACGGGCGCCGTGCAAGGCGGACTAGTGCAACCGTGCAACAGTGCAAGCCAAATCCGGAGGCCTTATCCTCATCTGGATCAGAAAGGGGCAGGGACGCCCTTTGACTTGCCGATACTCATCCTGTCGGCGGGAGATCCACCAGCTGACGGGCATGCCGGAAGGCTTTCCAGCAGGAACGGCGCCGGCTTGCCGCTGCCATAGGTCTCAAGCTCGTGAGCTACCCCGAGGCCGACGATCTCCTCTTCATCGACGAGTATCACTATCGCGCCGAGAGCCAGACCCTCATCGCCGAGCGTCTTGCCGAGCAGATCGCCTGACCGGGCTCACACCCATGAGGTCACGGTTTGCCGCGGCGCTTGTCCAGCGCCGCGAGCCCGTCGGTAAAGCCGGTGAGTTCGGTGACCGCCTGCACCGCCTGGCCGTTCAGCGCATAGACGGTGATCGTGCCCTTGGCGGATTGGCCGAGCTCCTGCTTGAGGTCATCGGGCATGACGAGAAGCGCGCTACAGCCTTGCGCGAGACAGGTCTGGAACGGCAGCCGATAGATCTTGACCGCGTCGGGAGAGAATTCGAGTCCCTTCTGTAGGGCGACCCCTGTCGGACCATCGATCCGGAACACCAGATTGCCCTTGGGGCCGTAGCTCACGGTGATGCGAAACACGAGCTTCTGTGAGTCGTGCTCGATCAGGGCCTGAACGAGAGAGCAGGGCTCCTTTCCGTCCTGGTCCTTCTCCTTGCCGCACACGAGCGCCCATTATTGCCGGCAACGGTCACGGCCGGCGGCTTGGGCGCCTCGGCGGCGGCCTTGGCCGTCTTGGGGACACTGGGCGCACTGGGAGCATTGGGCTTGGTCACCGCCCCGCCAGGACCGGCCTCACCCGACTGAGCAAGCGCCCCTCCGGCGATCAGGAGGCAGAGCCCGAATGCGGCGAACGCGAATTTGCAGCGGAGCAGCATCACGCGGTCTTGGCCTTGAGGCGCTCGGCTTCACGTGCTGAAGCGGGCGTTGCCGTCGCGGGACGAGGCTTCTTGCTGTTGCTGTGTTCCGGCATTCTCTGTCCTCCTGACGGCAGCGTGCGCTTCCTGGCAAGTATAGTCGGCAAACTCATGGCCGGAACACCGGCGCCGATCGGGCAAAGCTCGTGTTGTCTTGGCGCGATTAGAGAGCCTGGAGGAGGCCCCCGACAAGGGCTCTCCGCGCGCCGGCGAACCTAATCGCCCGGGGCTGGGGGCTTGGCCTGGCTGGTGTTGACCGAGATGCCGAACAGGCGCCACTGCCCGTCCACAGGCTGAAACGCCAGGTCGAAATTCACCTGCTCAGGCTTCGTCAGAAAGAAGCCGGTGATGCGGAGCATTCCCTGATCGTTGACAAAGGCCGCACGCGCAAGCTTTGGATCGATCACGGTGATTGGGCTGAGATCGATTTTGCGGACGCGCAGATCGGCGAAGATCTCGCCGAGCCGCGCAGGGTTGTTGGCCTGCTGGATGAGGGTGCCGCGATGTCCCGCAACACGGAGTAGTTGCCCGTGAGATTGGCTTGATTGAGCGCAATCAGTGCGGTGCGGATGAGGATGATGAGCTTGAGGTCGACGCCCGGCTTGGCTGGTTGAGCGGGGGCCTTGGCTTGGGTGGCTTGCTGCGGCGTTCCCCCTGGCGATGCGCCTTTCGCATCGGGAGCGCCGGCTTGCGGGGCCTGCTGCGCGCTTGCTGAGAGGGCAGCACCGCACCAAACGAGGACGAACAGAGCAGCAACGATACGCATATCGGCGATCTTAGCGGCTCAGTGCGTACGTTGTCAGTGCGTCCATTGCAGACCGACTCGGCCGCCATAGACATCCCATCGACCGGATGCCTTCTGTCGCCTATAAGGCCCCAATGCCCGCCGCACCCCCAAAAGTTGCCCCCCCAAGAATCGGCTTTGTCAGCCTGGGCTGCCCCAAGGCGCTCGTCGATTCCGAGCGCATCATCTCGCGCCTTCGCGCGGAAGGTTATGAGCTCTCTGCAAGCTACGATGGCGCCGACGTCGTGGTGGTCAACACCTGCGGCTTCTTGAACAGCGCCAAGGAGGAATCGCTCGCGGCGATCGGCGAGGCGCTGGCCGAGAATGGCCGCGTAATCGTGACCGGTTGCCTCGGGGTCGAATCGGATCGCATCCTCGCCCGCTATCCCGGCGTGCT
This sequence comes from Methyloceanibacter sp., assembly GCA_016649675.1. Taxonomy (GTDB): domain Bacteria; phylum Pseudomonadota; class Alphaproteobacteria; order Rhizobiales; family Methyloligellaceae; genus Methyloceanibacter. The sequence goes on along the minus strand of JAENXG010000335.1, from coordinate 516 downwards.
CGCCGTCACCGGCCCGCATCAATATGAGGCCGTGGTGGAGGAAGTGCACAAAGCAGTGCCGCGGCCGCACGATCCCTTCCTCGATCTCCTCCCGCCGGAAGGCGTGCGACTCACGCCCCGCCACTACGCCTATTTGAAGATCTCCGAAGGCTGCAACAATCGTTGCAGCTTCTGCATCATCCCGAGCTTACGCGGGCGGCTCACAAGCCGGCCGCTCGGTGAGGTCATGCGCGAGGCCGAGCGGCTGGTGGCGGCAGGCGTCGAGGAGCTCCTCGTCATCTCGCAAGACACCAGCGCCTACGGGCTCGACCTCGGGTATGCCGAAAGCGAATGGCGGGGCGAAAGCCGCGAAACACGCTTCATCACTCTTGCCGAGGAACTCGGCAGCTTGGGCGCCTGGGTGCGCCTCCATTACGTCTATCCCTATCCCCATGTCGATCAGGTCCTGCCGCTGATGGCAGAGGGGCGGGTGCTGCCTTACCTCGATATTCCCTTCCAGCATGCGAGCCCGAAAGT
>JAENXG010000120.1 GCA_016649675.1 Methyloceanibacter sp. | reverse complement strand
TCGTGTTGCTCTGCAACTCATCCCGCGCTTCCCTGCAGGCAACCTGGGTAGAGAAATCTATCACGGTCGTTGTCGCCGCACTGCCCGGCGTGCCGGACGCCCCGTATAGTGCGAATACGAGCATCCTACGCCCTTCGGACTGAGCAGAGTGAGCGACGTTGAGCACCAAGCCAGAAAAGAGCAGAGCCAGCACAAGACTTCTCATCGATACCCCCCCATACCTCTGGTATTAATTTTGGAAGTGAATGCGCCTCCTCAACGATGCCTTCCGCGAATTCAAGCATACCCACTTGCTATTTGGAAGTGGAGCGCATCGCAGGCCTTTGCATTCGCATCGGATGAATTCGAAGCCGAGCCCTTGCTAAATTTTGGCCACAACTCCCATCGACACTGAGCCAGCGCACGAGTTTCCCTCGGGCCGAGGGAAGACGGGGGTCTTCAGTCGATGATCGACCTTTATCGCCTATTGGGCATCAAACGGGGTGCCACCAAGGAAGACGTACGCCGAGCCTACCGGCGCAAAGCCAAAATCTCGCACCCTGACAGCGGCGGATCGGTCGAAGCGTTTAGCGCGCTCGCCACCGCCCACGACGTGCTGTCCGACGAAAATCGGCGCGAGCGCTACGACACGACCGGCGAGATCGAACCCGCCCGGCCGGACAATTCCGACGGCAGCGCCATAGAGATCATCGCGCAGAAGCTCGGGCTCATCATCCATGCCGAGCACGAATTGACCTCACTGGACATCGGCGCCCTGATCGAGCAGGCCATCCGTGAGGACATTGCCTTCCGCCAATCGAGCCTCTTGAGCCAGAGCCGGGCCATCGAGCGCGCGGCTAGGCTACGCGCGCGGGTCAAGCGCAAGGCCAACGGCGAGGACAACGCGCTCGCGCGCGTGCTCGACTGGCACGAGCAATCCGCCAAGGACAACGTCAAGAAGAACGAGGCAGCGGTCCGCGCCATGGAGCGGGCGCTCGAGATCCTCGACGGCTATGCCTTCATCGACGAGGTTCCGGCAGAAGCGCCGCCGCCGGACGCCGTGTCGGCAGCCCTGCTCGACACCATGCAGGCCTTGGACGAGCTGGCGGCGATCCTCAATTCTCAGCCGAAAGCGGCTGTGAGCTGAGCTCGCGCGCAGGCGCTTGAACTGTCCGGCGGCCGGGCACCACAATGATCTCCTCGTCGATGCCCATCAGCAACGCTCCGGCGGCCCGCGCGCTACAGCCGCGGCTTCCCCTCAGCCCGCATGACGATGCGCGCGCGGTCGCATAAGAGGATCGGCTCTCCCGGCCTTCGCTTCACTGCGGCCTCGAAAGCGGCTTTTGCTGTGAGGAAGTCGCCCGTCAGGGCTAGCGTCTCGACCCGCTTGGTCCTCATTCCAGAGTTCGATTCGGTAGGGCAGGTCATCGACCATGCATGCACCCCTTGCCTTGGACCAAGCCGAGCGTTAATGCATTTGAGAACAGAACAGGAACGTAGTCAAGCACGCGGGCGTTGAACTGAGCCATGTCAAGGATTGCGACCCCGCAAAGGATCGTCACGCCCCCCAGGCGCGCGCGTCTCGCCGTCGGCGTCGTCCGCGTGCGGAGACGCCGAACGCCTTCCCGCGTGCGCTTCTGCGCGCTGGACGGACCGGTGCGCGTCATTATCGAGGCCGACAGCGAGGACGACGCGCGCTATCTCTGCCGCGAAATGCGGTGGGAGTTCATCGGGCTGTGCGACGGCTGAGCCCAACTAATCCCCGCGCTCCAAACCTCCTCTATCCTGCTCCCCACCTCGTCCGCGAGGGGCGCTTCGCGAGGCGTCGTGATGCGGGGCGAGGTGCGGCGCCTACGGGCCGGCTTGACGTGAAGCCGGCACCCGGGCGGCGCCGGGGCTCCGCCCGGGTCCATTATGAGGCCCTGCCAGGAGCTGGCTGACGACCGTAAGGTCCACACCAAACGCTGACTGTCGCCTCTCTCGTCGGCGAGATCGCGGAGAGAGGAACCCCAACGGGGCAAAGGACGGCAGCGCGGCCCGGCGTCGATAAAATCGCCGCTCATGGCGCGCCGAGAGGCGCCCGCCGTATCCGGCAACGGATGCGGAGCCACAGGTTTGCGCTTTTCGGCGCGCCATCCCCTCACCTCGCGGGCCTTTAGCCCGGCGGGAAGCATTGCCATGCCCCTTGCGGAGAGCCGTACCGAACCGGCTTATCCCCAAGGTTTTTCGGGTTCGCCGGCCTGGCCACCGACAAAATTTGAGCGGTTTTGGGTTTTAAACAGAGCAAATGTCCGCCAAACTCCACCCCGTCCACGGCGGATTCAGGGAGCAGACGATGAGGCCCATCCTATTGGGACTGATACTTGCGGCATCATTCAGTCTGCCCGCATTCGCGGCCGAGCCCGATGGGCCAGCCACGCTGATCACGCCGACCGAAGCGGTGCGGATCGCCATCGAAGGCAAGCTTTCGCCTAAGTCCAACGCCCGCAAGGCCGAGCAGGGCGCTCTCGTGGAATATTATTCGGTGCCCGACCAGCCGCTGCTCTGGGTCGATGAGAAGGGCGTCAATGAGCGGGGCAAGGCGGTTATGGCCGAGATTGGCAAGGCCGACGACTACGGGCTGCGCGCCTCAGACTACGCGCTGCCCAAGGCCGACGGCTTCAACGCCGCCGATGCCAAGGCGAAAGACTGGCTCGCCGACGCCGAGATCAAGATCAGCTATGCCGTGCTCGATTACGCCAACGACGCCAGGGGCGGCCGCATCGATCCGCAGCGCTTGAGCGAAAATCTCGATCCCACGCTCGCTTTGCCCGACCCTTCGGAGGTCATGGGATCGATCGCCATCCGCGCCGACCCGGCCGCCTATTTGCGCAGCTTCCAGCCCGACCAGCCGCAATTCGAGGCGCTCCGCCAGAAGCTGCTTGAGATCCGCGGCGGCGGCAAATCGACCGAGCCCGCCAAGCCCGACGTGGTCACGATTCCCGACGGGCCGGTTCTCAAGCTCGGCGTCGAGGACGAGCAGGTGGCGCTTCTCAGGAAGCGGCTCGAGGTTCCCGCAGCGCCGGGCGCCAACGAGAAGATCTTCGACAAGGACCTCTTTGATGCCGTGCGGCAGTTCCAGCTGGCCCATGGTGCGGCTCCCGACGGACTGGTGGGCGCCGGCACGCGGCGGATGCTCAACACCCAGGAGCAGTCCCAGCCGCGCCAGCCGGGAGGCCAGGCGAAGGTCCAGGCCCTTATACTCAACATGGAGCGCTGGCGCTGGCTGCCCCACGACCTCGGGCCCTATTACGTGACGGTCAATATCCCTGAGTTCATGCTACGCGTGGTCGAGGACGACAAGACAATCCACTCCACCCGCGTCGTGACCGGCAAGCCCGACAAGCAGACTCCGGTCTTCTCCGACGAGATGGAGGAGATCGTCTTCAATCCCTATTGGAACGTGCCGAACTCGATCAAGATGCAGGAGATCGCGCCCTATCTGCAGCAAGGAGGGGGCTTCTTCGGCGGCGGATGGGACACGTCGGTCCTCGCCCGTCACAATTTGCATATCCGCGGGGCGAGCGGCCGTGAAATCGATCCCGAGACGATCGATTGGGGCAGGGTCGATATCCGCAATTACGAGCTGTACCAGCCGCCCGGACCCGACAACGTTCTCGGCACGGTGAAATTCGTGTTCCCCAACAAGCACGACGTCTACATGCACGACACCACGCAGAAGAACCTATTCGCGCAGGCGGTACGCGCCGAGAGTCATGGTTGCATGCGGGTGCAGAATCCCCAGGAGCTGGCGTTGCTCCTGCTGCACCACGATCAGGGCTGGTCACAGGCGCAGATCAGCTCGGCGCTGGACGGCGAGGACAATCACATCGCACTGAAGACGCATATCCCGGTCTACATCACCTATTTCACCCTCAAGGTGAACGATGACGGCTCGATCTCGACCTTCAACGATATCTACGGCCACGATGCCAGGATGGCTGCAGCGCTGAGCGGGAAAGCCATGATCTACGATACCCCGGCGCAAACTGACAGCGAGGTGGTGGCAGGCCAGCCGTGGAACCCGCGCGGCGGCAAGCAGCCGCGTCGGCGTGAAGCCCTGGACAACGACTTTACCCGCGCCCTGTTCGGCTTTTAGAGGCGCGCGTAGTCCGGGCTAATGCGGGGGAGGCCTGCCAGTTCAATCCGCGTCGCGCGGATGGGCTTGGCGCCAGTCTGACGGCCGGTCGAAGGGCCCCCGCCAGATGCCGGCCTTGGCGGCCTGCGCTGCGGCTTCGGCGTCGTGATAGGGATTGCCGGCCGCGCCGCCGAGATCGATGGCGTAGCCTTGGCGCACCATCGCTTCTCCAAGGTCTGGCACGCCTTGGGCGCTGCACACCGCCACGGTGCGGCCGAACCGGTCCTTGTCATGCGCCGCGCAAGCGACATTGCCGCCCTTGATGAGCGTGGTCAGCCGCGCTTTCGCCGCGCGGCCGCAGGCCCAGGCCTTGCCGTTCGCCTCTTTGCAGGTCTGGTGCAGCTCGGGCGCATCGATGCCGAAGATGCGGTATTCGGAGCCGTCGCCCACCCTTAGCGAGTCGCCGTCGATGGAGACGATCTTGGCGCCCGGTCCAAAGGGCGGCTCCTTGACGCTGCAATAGCGCTCGATCAGCACCGCGAGGATCACCAGGATCAGCAGGGCGGCGAGCTTGCCGAGCTGTTGGGCAAGCGTCTTGGAGGATGGCTCGTCTCCTGCGGTCCCCGGCTTGTCGCTGTCAGTCATGCTTCGCTCGCTCGATGCCGGCGCGGATGAGGTCGATGGCCTCGGCGGGTTCCACCCAGCGCAGCACCTTCACCCATTTGCCCTTTTCGAGATCCTTGTAGTGCTGGAAAAAGTGCCCGATCTGCTCGACCAGGATCTCCGGCAGGTCGCGATAGCTCGCCACCCGCTTGTAGTAGGGATGCAGCTTGTCGGTGGGCACGGCGATGATCTTCTCGTCGACGCCCTTCTCATCCTCCATCAGCAGCGCACCGATCGGCCGCGCGCGCACGACCGCCCCCGTTGCCACTGGCGTCGGCGCGATCACCATGCAATCGAGCGGATCGCCGTCCTCGGACAGCGTATGCGGGATGAAGCCGTAATTGGCCGGATAGAACATGGCCGTGTGCAGAAAACGGTCGACAAACATGGCCCCGGACAGCTTGTCGACCTCGTATTTGACCGGCGCGCCGCCTTGGGGGATTTCGATGACGACATTCACCTCGTGCGGTGGATTTTCGCCAACCGGAATGTGGGAGAGATCCATGGTTCCGTGGTCCTTGAATGCGAGCGCTCGCCTTACGCTTCTGTCAGCGCCGCGCGGACCGCTTCCAGGTCGTGAAGTGCGGCCTCGTCGAGCTTGGGGAACTTGGGATCGATCGTCTCCAGCTGCTCGACGATGGCAGCGGCGACAACCAGGCGGGTGAACCATTTATTATCGGCGGGGACGACGTACCATGGCGCGTCCTTGGTCGCGGTGGCGCGGATCAACTCGTCATAGGCTCCCATGAATTGGTCCCAGAGTTTTCGCTCGCCCACGTCGCCTGCGTTAAACTTCCACTGCTTGGCCGGATCGTCGATGCGTGCGAGCAGTCGCTTCTGCTGCTCCTCCTTGGAGACGTGCAGGAAGAACTTGATCGGCACGATCCCGTTACGGGCGAGATGGCGCTCGAAGGCGTTGATATCTTCGAACCGCTCTTGCCAGATGTCCTTGGTGACAAGCTTGGGCGGCAGGCTTTGGCGCGCGAGCACTTCCGGATGCACGCGCACCACCAGCACCTCTTCGTAATAGGAGCGGTTGAAGATGCCGATATGCCCGCGCCGGGGCAGCGCCACCGTGGCACGCCAGAGGAAATCGTGATCGAGCTCGAGCTGGCTCGGCGCCTTGAAGGAGTGTACGTCGCAGCCTTGCGGGTTGACGCCCGACATCACGTGCTTGATGACGCTGTCCTTTCCCGCCGCGTCCAGTCCCTGAAGGATGACGAGGATCGCGTAAGTGTGGTCGGCATAGAGCCGCTCCTGCAAAGAGGACAGCCGCTTGACGCCTTCAGCGAGCAGCGCCTTGCCCTCGGCCTTGTCGACGTCGAGCCCGCATCGGTCGGCCGGATCGATATCGGCGAGCCGGAAGTCGCCGCCTTTGCGAACGCGATAGCGCTTGATGATATCGGATAGGAGCATCGTACCGCCTCGGACAAGCCTAGCCACGGCTTAGGCTAACGCATCACGTTAGACCTTGGCGACCCGGAAGTCGCTCCGCCGAACAGCGTAGCGGATGTGGTTACTCCGCGGCCTGGTGCAGGGCATCGAGGCCGGCGAGATGCTTCTCGGCCTCGAGCGCAGCCATGCAGCCGAGGCCAGCGGCGGTCACCGCCTGGCGATAGACATCGTCGGCAACGTCGCCAGCAGCATAGACGCCGGGGACGCTCGTCGCCGTCGAGTGCGGCTTGGTGATAATGTAGCCGGAAGGCTTCATGGCCAGCTGGCCCTTGAACAGGTCGCTCTGCGGGGTGTGGCCGATGGCGATGAAGATGCCGTCGATCGGGAGGCTGACGGTCTCGCCGGTCAGCGTGCTCTTAAGCTTGGCGCCGGTGACGGAAAGCGGATGGTCGTGGCCCGTGACCTCGTCGAGCTCGGTGTTCCACATCATTTCGATTTTCTTGTTGGCGAACAGGCGCTCTTGCAGGATCTTCTCGGAGCGGAGCACGCCTCTCCGATGCACGAGCAGCACCTGGCTCGCGATATTGGCGAGGTACAGCGCCTCCTCGACCGCGGTGTTACCGCCGCCGACGACGATGATGTTCTTGCCGCGGTAGAAGAAGCCGTCGCAGGTGGCGCAGGCCGAAACGCCATAGCCCTTGAAGCGCTCTTCGGACGGAAGCCCGAGCCAGCGCGCTTGCGCGCCGGTGGCGATGATGAGCGCGTCGGCGGTGTATTCGGTGTGGCTATCGCCTTTGAGCCAGAAGGGCTGCCGCTTGAGGTCGACCTCGACGATATGGTCGCGGATGATCTCGGTGCCGACATGCTCGGTTTGGAGCCGCATCTGCTCCATCAGCCACGGGCCTTGGATCACGTCGGCGAAGCCCGGATAGTTCTCGACGTCGGTGGTGGTGGTCATCTGGCCGCCGGCATTGACGCCCTCGATGAGGAGCGGCTTCAGCATGGCGCGCGCGGCATAGATGCCTGCCGTATAGCCGGCGGGGCCTGAGCCGATGATGATGACCTTGGCGTGGCGCGTGGCCATGGGTTGCCTCTTAGAGCGGGAAGGTTGGTGAGAGGTAAGCGCACCGGCGCCCGCGTGCAAGCCATGCGGCGTGCACGGCTTGGTGACCGGGCAATTTAGGCTTTGGTTTCAAGACCGGCCCTTTTCAAGGCCAAGCGCCCGCCTGATGGCAGAGGCGACGACCTCGGTGTCGTTGATGGGCGCGTAGGTCCAGGCCTCGAGTTTGCCTTGGAAGGGGCGGGTGGCGCCGCGCTCCTGCATGAGGGTGTGGAAGCGGGCAAGCCGGCGCGAGTTGCCTTTCAGGCGCTGCACATAGACCGGCTTGCCGGTGCCGGCCGCCTCGG
>JAENXG010000032.1 GCA_016649675.1 Methyloceanibacter sp. | reverse complement strand
CTGTCATCCTGGTCGGAAGGTCACGTGTGGTGCAGCCCAGAGCGACATGGGGCGATGAGCGGGATCATGAAGGCGCAGATCGACTGGATACCGCTATCGCTTGGAGCGGTGCGGCCGACGCAGGGCAAGACGCTTGCGGTCGTGCAAGTGAGCGGCGGATCGCAATCGTTTAACGCGGTGAACCAGCTCCGCGTGCTCGGCCGGTGGATGCGGATGATCACGATCCCGAATCAGTCTTCGGTGCCTAAGGCCTACGAACAATTCGACGAGGCCGGCCGGATGAAACCCTCGGCCTATTATGATCGCGTCGTCGATGTGATGGAGGAGCTGATGAAGTTCACACTTCTGACGCGTGGCGCATCAGCCTACTTAACGAGCCGCTACAGTGAGCGTAAGGAGCAACTGGAAAAGCAGTCCCTGAGGGTGAATACCATCGCCATGTGATGGGCCCCGAGTCAGGGCGGCTCTCAGCCTGTGGCGGCGCCCTTGTCGGGCTGGCTCACGCGCGCCTCGTTGAGCATGATGGTGAAAGTCGAGCCTTTGCCCGGCATCGAGGCGATGGCCAGCTCGCCCTTATGGCGATTGAGGATGTGCTTGACGATGGCGAGCCCCAAGCCCGTGCCGCCCTTCTCCCGGCTCGAGGCCACATCGACGCGGTAGAAGCGCTCGGTCAGCCGCGGCAGATGCTCGGGCGCAATGCCGGGCCCATTGTCGATCACGGCGATGACGTAGCGGCCTCCCTGCCGGCCAAGCGAGGGGATGTGCTTGGCCTCGACCCGCACCTGGCCGCCTTTGTCGCCATATTTGAGCGCGTTCTGCACGAGGTTCTGCAGCACCTGGACGAGCTCGTCGCGGTCGCCGCGGACCATCGCCGGACGCGGGAAGCGCCCGACATCGAAGCGAAAGGCCGTCTCGCGCACCAGCGGATCGAGCGTGTCCTTGGCGTGAAGCAGGACGTCATTCAGATCGACGAGGTCGGAAGGCGGCACATGGGCGTTCATCTCGACGCGGCTCAAGGAGAGGAGCTCGTCGATGAGGCGCGTCATGCGCGAGGCCTGCTCGGCCATGATGGGAAGGAAGCGCTCGCGCGCCCCGCTGTCCTCCCTGGCGGTGCCCTGCAACGTCTCGATGAAGCCGCGCAAGGAGGCGAGCGGCGTGCGCAGCTCGTGGCTCGCATTGGCGATGAAATCGGCCCGCATCTGATTGATGCGCTCGCCCTCTGTCAGATCGCGCAGCAGTACGAGGATGTTGCCGCCCCGCTCGGTCCCCCGGGTCAGCGGCGCGACGGTCGCCGCCATGCGCCGGCCCACGGGCACGCGCTCGGCATAGGTCACCGTGACGGCGCGGCCGCGGTCGGGCGCGGCGCTCACGGCGTCCAAGAACTCCGGCGTCCGGATCACCGAGGAGATGTGGCTCCCTTCGCGTAAAGACACGAACAGGCCCCGCGCCGGCGAATTGCAAAAGAGCACGTGACCCGCCGGGTTGAGCAGGATCACGGGGTCAGGCAGCGCCTCGCCCATGACATGCGTGGCAGCGGCTGTCCGCGCCGTTGCGGCGGGGCGCTCCAGCGCGGCGGTGAGAGCGTGCTCGGCATCGGGGCGAGGCAGCAGCACCACCGAGGCCACGAAACTGACCAAGCCGATCAGAGCGAAGGCCTTGGAAAGGCCGGCGATGAGGACGAGGGACGCCATGATGACGGCCACGGCGACAATCAGCCATAGCGACGCCCTGAGTCGGGCAGCAACCTCCCGGAAGGGCCGCATGACGGCTGCGCCGATGCGCCCGAAGAGACCTGCCGGTAGCGCCCGGCCGCCCCGCTCAGCCTGATCGCTCAACGCCTTTTCTCCCCGCGACCTCGACGAATCGCTTGAGTGGCCATTCTCCATGATTGCTCTCCGCTTATCACGCTTTTGCGACACACTGGAGGGCGTTTAATGACGAAGCGATGACAGGGAGGCGGCGCGCTGTTTTCTTCCATTCCGCTGATATAGTCGTGAGCACGGGTCATGTCATGGGAGGGATGAGCGAAGCATGTCCAACAGCGTGCTGCTTGAAGATGTCGGTCCTGGGGAGGAGCTGCCGGGTTTCGATATCGACGATCCCGTGTTGCCCCCTGAGATCGACGCCAACGCGCTGCGGAGCGGCGGCTATCCCTATGACGAGCGCATGAAGCGCAAAGAGTACCGCAAGCAGGTCGAGCCTCTGCAGGTCGAGCTCGTCAAGCTGCAGCGCTGGGTCGAGCGGCAGAGCCAGCGCATCGTGATCTTGTTCGAGGGACGCGACGCCGCTGGCAAGGGTGGCACCATCACCAAGTCTACCCAGCATCTAAACCCGCGCCACGCACGCGCCGTCGCTCTTGCCAAGCCGGACGAGGTGGAACGCGGGCAATGGTATTTCCAGCGCTACGTGGAGCATCTGCCCTCGACCGGTAACATGGTCCTGTTCGACCGCTCCTGGTACAACCGGGCCGGCGTCGAGCGGGTGATGGGCTTCTGCACCGACGCCCAGGCCGCTTTGTTCCTGGCGGAAGCGCCCCACTTCGAAGCGGGCCTCGTCCGCGACGGCATCATCCTCATCAAGCTCTGGCTGACCGTGGGCCGCGAGATGCAGCTCAAGCGGTTTCATTCACGGCGCCACCATCCGCTGAAGCGCTGGAAGCTCACCGACATCGACATCGGCGGGTTGACCAAATGGGAGGCCTACAATATCGCCCAGGAAGACATTTTCCGCGCCACGCATACCGATGCCGCCCCGTGGACGGTGGTCCGGGCCAACGACAAGCGGCGGGCGCAACTCAATGCCATGCGCGCCGTGCTGTCGCGGGTCGACTATGCCGGCAAGGACTCTTCCATCGCCAAGGCGCCCGACCCGCTGATCGTCGGCTCAGGGCCAAAGTTCTTCGGGACGGAATAGGCTCGCGCCTTCCTCTTGCAGCCGGCGGGCAAAGGCGTGAGCTGTCGAATTTGAAAGCAAGGACCAGGGTGCGCGGGGAAGCTGAGAAGCGTAAGTCGCAAGGCTGACACGAGCCGTCACCCAGGACCACAGCCATGCGCCACACTGTTCCAGCTCCGCCATTGCCGCGATCCTCGGCGCCCACTCTCGACGACGCGCGTTGGGCGGCGGTGACCGCGCGGGATCCCACCTTCGACGGCCACTTCTATTATTCGGTGGACACGACCGGCATCTATTGCCGGCCGTCTTGCGCGGCGCGGCGGCCCAAGCGCGAGCATGTCCGCTTCCACGACACGGCGGCAGAGGCGGAACAAGCAGGTTTTCGCGCCTGCAAGCGCTGCAAGCCGGGAGAGCCCTCTCTCGTCCAGCTTCATGCGGAGAAGGTCGCGGAGGCGTGCCGCCTGATCGAGACCGCCGAAGAACCGCCAAAGCTCGCCGCGCTGGCGGCAAGCGTGGGCCTAAGCCCTTACCACTTCCATCGCATCTTCAAGGCGACCCTCGGGGTGACGCCCAAGGCCTATGCCACCGCGCAGCGCAACAAGCGCGTGCGCGAGGAGCTCTCCCGAAGTGCTACGGTGACCGAGGCGATATATGGCGCGGGCTTTGCCTCGAACGGCCGCTTCTACGCGGTCTCCTCGGAGGTGCTCGGCATGACCCCAAGCCAATTCCGCTCCGGCGGTCCCAATGCGGAGATCAAGTTTGCGATTCGCGAAAGCTCGCTCGGCGCGGTCCTCGTCGCGGCGAGCGAGAAGGGCGTGTGCGCCATCCTGCTCGGCGACGACGCGGAAGGCCTTCTCAACGATCTCGAACAGCAGTTTCCGCGCGCGCGCCTGGTGGGCGGCGACCAGGGGTTCGAGGAGCTCGCCGCCAAGGTCATCGCCTTTGTCGAGGCGCCGCGCATCGGGCTCGACCTCCCGCTCGACGTGCAGGGCACAGCCTTTCAGCATCGCGTGTGGGACGCGCTCCGCCGCATCCCTGCCGGCAGCACGGCGAGCTATGCTGAGATCGCGCAAGCCATCGGCTCGCCGCGGTCGGTCCGGGCGGTGGCCAGCGCCTGCGCCGCGAACCGCCTGGCGATAGCGATCCCCTGTCACCGCGTGGTCAGGACCGACGGCGGGATCTCGGGCTATCGCTGGGGGGTCGAGCGCAAGCGCGCCCTTCTCGCCAAGGAGGCGAAGTCATGAGTCAGCGCGTCAGCCTCTTGGCGGCGAGATCGGTGAGGTAGCCCTGCCAACGCGCCTCCTGGTGCACACCGAGCTCGTGCAGATAGGCCCAGACATAGAGGCCCGTGTCGTGGCCGTCGTCGAAGACGATGCGCACGGCGTAATTGCCGACCGGCTCCACCCGTACGATGCCCACGTTTTTCTTGCCGGGCACTGTGACCCGCTGCGACGGCGTGTGGCCCTGCACCTCGGCGCTCGGGGACAGCACGCGCAAAAGCTCGGCGGGGAGCGCAAAGCTTTGCCCGTCGTCGAAACCGACGGTTAGCACGCGCTTGTCCTTGTCGAGCCTAAGCTCGGTGGGCCAAGGGTCGGCCATGGTCTCGCTCCTCAACCTGAACGATTAACCTAAGTCGATCTCGCCTTCGACGACATGGTCGAGGCCGGTGCCTTGGGCCGTGAGCACCATCTTCACCTTGAGCTTGCCCTTGCCGCCAAGGCTTTCCTCGCGCACGACCCGCTCGATCTCCTGCTGCGAGGTGACGCCCACCTCTTTCAGGAATTTCCGCATCGACATATTGAAGCGTTGCTCATCCATGCTTGCCCTCCTTAGGCGCCCCGTCCCATGATATGGAAAAGGCGAAGCACCTATATTAGAGACGAAAGCCCATGGCGGTCACCTCGCATGCGAAGGCCCGCTCAAAACCGAAGAAGCGAACCGGACGCAAGATGAAGCCGAAAAAGACGGTAAAGCGCCGCAGCGCGCCAGCCGCTTCCCTGGCCGATCCACGCTTTCGCAAACGCGTGGTCAAGAGCGGAAGGGCCTATAAGCGCAAGGGCAAGACCCCGATGGGCGAGGATGAAGGCGCGTAGCATGATGCGAGAGACGATGATCGACCCCTTCGGCCGGCACATCACCTATTTGCGCGTCTCGGTCACCGACCGCTGCGACTTCCGCTGCATCTATTGCATGTCGGAGGCCATGACCTTCCTGCCGCGGCAGGACCTGTTGAGCCTCGAGGAGCTCGACCGGCTGGCGAGCGCCTTCATCGCCAAAGGCGTGCGCAAGCTAAGGCTCACCGGAGGCGAGCCGCTTGTGCGCCGCAACATCCTTTGGCTGCTGAAGTCACTGTCGCGGCATCTCGGCCAAGGTCTCGACGAGCTCACCCTCACCACCAATGGCAGCCAGCTTGCCCGCTACGCCGAGGCGCTTGCCGATTGTGGCATTGCCCGCATCAATGTCTCCCTCGACACGCTCGATGCCGACAAGTTCCGCGCCATCACCCGCCGGGGCGATTTGGGTGAGGTGATGGGAGGCATCGAGGCAGCCCATCGCGCCGGGCTCAAGATTAAGATCAACACCGTTGCGCTCAGGGACTTGAACGAGGACGAGATCGAGGACCTGATCGGCTGGAGCCACGGCAACGGCTTCGACCTGACGCTGATCGAGACCATGCCGATGGGCGAGGTCGGCGCCGACCGGACCGAGCAATATGTCCCGCTCTCGCTCGTGCGGGCCCGGCTCGAGCAACGCTTCACCCTCGACGACGTCCCCTACCGCTCAGGAGGCCCGGCGCGCTATGTCCAGGTGCGGGAGACGGGCGGCCGGCTCGGCTTCATCACCCCCATGACCCATAATTTCTGCGAGGCCTGCAACCGCGTGCGGGTCACTTGCACCGGCACGCTCTATATGTGTCTTGGCCAGGAGGACGCCGCCGATCTCCGCGCGCCGCTCAGGGCGAGCAAGGACAATGCGCTGCTTCATGCCGCCATCGACGATGCCATCGCGCGCAAGCCCAAGGGCCATGACTTCGTCATCGACAGACAGCACCGGACCCCGACGGTCGCTCGCTTCATGAGCGTCACCGGCGGATAGGTTGTAGATTTCGCCATACTAATCGCCATGGTAGCAGCCTCTCGGCAGCGTCCGGTCGCCCGGCCTGCAGCCGGCTATCTCATTGACATCGTTTGTTAAGCAATCACCTTACCGCGTTCTTAACGCATGACTGGGCACTGTCGGGCACGATACGGGATCCTAGCGGCGGTTGTTCATGTCAGCCTTGGCGTCGCTCAAGAAGCACTCGCATTGGGCGGGATTGGTGCTGCTCAGCGCACTGATCGCGGTGACCGCCGTTATGGCGCCGAGCCGCATCAGCCGCTTGGAGCTCGAGCGCGAGGCCACGCTCGCGGCAAACCGCGTGCAAGCAGAAATGTTGAAAGAGCCCGACGCTCTGTTCGATGCACTCACGCAGCCAGGGCTTGCGCCGGAATTCCACAACATTCTCGCGAAATCAGGGTACGACCACCGGCTGATCCGCTACGAGCTTTACGACCAGCAGGGTCATCTCGCCTTCACCAGCGGACTGTCCGGGCTCGCCCTCGGCGACGACGTCGCCGATGTGCTCGCCAATCCTTCCAGCGAGGCGGCCCAAGTATCTCTGTTTACGGCCTCGGGCGGATCCGGCCCGTCCCATTTCGCCAGCCTCAGGATTCCGCTCGCGCTCAACGGTGAGAAGCGCGGCACGCTCGTCGTCTATCTCGACCAGAGTGACCAGGCCACCGCCCTTTCCAACTATTTCGGCCTGATCGCCGCTATCACGCTGCTCTTGCTCGGCATCGGCATCGCCGCCCCGGCGGCCTTCGCCTGGACGCGGAGCCGGGAACGCCGCGAGGCCGAGGCGCAAGTCCGCTATCTCGAAAATCACGATGCCCTGACCGGGCTTTCCAACCGCAGGGCGTTCGGCGAGAGGCTGGCCGACGCCATGGTGCACATGCATCAGGATCGCACGCATATCGCCGTGCTCTGTCTCGACATCGACAAGTTCAAGGAGATCAACGACGCCGCCGAGCATAGCGGCGGCGATCAAGTGTTGCGGGAGATCGGCTCGCGTATTCAGGCCACGCTGCGCGGGGGCGACCTCATCGCGCGGCTGGGCGGCGACGAATTCGCCATCGCTCTCGTCGACATCATCAATCTCGGCGACGTCATGGCCTTCATGACCCGCCTGATCGAGGCCTTGCGGCCGCCATTCCAGGTCGCCGCCAAGGAAATGCTGGTGACCACGAGCGTCGGCATCGCGCTCGCCCCTGCCGATGGCGACAACGCCGCGACGGTGCTCCGCCATTCTGGCATTGCCCTGGCGCGGGCCAAGGGCGATGGCGGCCAGCGCATGTGCTTCTTCGAGCAAAGCATGGACAAGGCCCTGCAGCGCCGCCGCCTGGTCGAACACGAGCTCCGCCTCGCGCTCGGGCGCGAGGAGTTCGAGGTCGTCTACCAGCCCCAATATGAGCTTGCGACCGAACGGCAATGCGGCTCCGAGGCGCTGGTCCGCTGGCACCACCCGGTGCATGGCACGATCGCGCCCGGGCACTTCATCTCCGTGGCGGAGGACACAGGCCTCATCGTGCCGCTCGGCGAATGGGTGCTGCGGCGCGCCTGCAGCGACGCCGTCCACTGGCCGGAGCCGCTGATCGTTGCGGTCAATCTGTCGCCGGCGCAGTTCCGCGACGGCGACATCGCCGAGACCGTGGCCAGCGTGCTCAAGGAGACGGGGCTGCCGCCGCAGCGGCTCGAGCTCGAGATCACCGAGAACCTGCTCATCAACGATACCGAGGAGGTCCTCGCCAAACTCAACCGCTTGCGCGAGCTCGGCGTCGCCATCGCCATGGACGATTTCGGCACGGGTTATTCGAGCTTGAGCTATCTGGCGCGCTTCCCCTTCTCCAAGGTCAAGATCGACCGGCAATTCATCCGCAACATGACACGCGATCCCGCCATGCGGGCGATCGTCAAGACCATCATCGCGCTCGGCAAGTCGCTCAACGTCGTCATTACCGCCGAAGGCGTCGAGACAGAGGAGCAGGCGGCGATGCTGCGCGAGTTCGGCTGCCCGCAAGTGCAGGGCTTCCTCTACGGCTATCCGGGCGCGGCCGAGACCGGCACCAAGGCGACGGACAACGTCACGTCGATCACCGCAGCGCGCAGCAGCGCCGCCTGAGGTCCCACTCTATCTCTGCGTCTTGATGGACGGCGAAGGGGGCGGGCCGCCGAGAAGCGCGCTCCACGATCCTTTGAAGGGGGCAAGACCCTTGGAGGCGGTCTTGACCGGACGCCGCACGAGCGGCTTGGCCGGCTTGACATGAGCGAGGACCGGCTTCTTGGCCGGAGCCCGAATGAGCTTGGTCGCCTTCGCCTTTGGCTTCGTCGCCGGCGCCGCATTCGCTGCCGGGGCCTCTCCTGGCGAGACAGACGCTTGCCCCGGGGCCGGCATCGAAGAGGGCGAGGTCTCGGGGCCGACATTGGCGACTGCGCCCGGGACTCCGTCCGAACCGGTCCCCGACGCGTCTTTCGGAGCCGAAGCACCGGAGGGCGGCGAGGCGGGCAGCGCCGAGGTCTGGTCGACCTCTCTGTCTACTCTAGGCGATGGCGGAGTAGAGGGGACAAGGTCGACATCGACGGAAACGGCTTGCGAATCGATGTCGCCGCCAGGCCCCGGCAACGTGATCAGCAATGGCAGGAGCACGGCAAGGCCGATGGCGTGGATGACGCCGGCGCCAATCGCGAAAATCGGGAGATTGAATTGGTCGGGCCTGATCACGGCGGCTTGTAGCGAAGAGGGTGTCTACGCACTCCGCTTACGCCGAGCCCGAGTTAGCTGAGTCGGCCGCCTTTGTACAACTTTTAGGTTTCCATCACGATTTGGGGCGCCGGCCGCGCCTCGCCCTTGAGGCGCTCAAGCTCGGCCCAGGCTCTGGCCGCGATCTCGCGATACGCCTCCGCCACCTTCGAGGTCGGATCGGTGGCGACGACCGGGCGACCTTCGTCTGAGGTCTCACGGATCGCGATCGTGAGCGGCACCTCGCCGAGGAAGGGCACACCGAGTCTTTCCGCTTCGCTCTTCGCGCCGCCATGGCCGAAAATGTCGGAGCGTTCCCCGCAATGGGGGCAGATGAAGGTGCTCATATTCTCGACGATGCCAAGCACCGGCACGTTCACCTTGCGGAACATGTTCAGCCCTTTGCGCGCATCGATCAGGGCGAGGTCCTGGGGTGTGGAGACGATGACGGCGCCGGCGAGCGGGACCTGCTGCGCCATGGTGAGCTGGGCGTCGCCGGTGCCGGGCGGCATATCGACCACGAGGACGTCGAGCTCGCCCCAGGCCACGTCCTTCAGCATCTGCGAGAGCGCCGACATCACCATGGGCCCGCGCCAGATCATCGGCGTCTCCTCATCGACGAGGAAGCCCATGGACATCACCTTCAAGCCATAGGCGCGCATGGGCTCGAGCTTGTTGCCGGCAACCTGCTGCGGCTGGCCTTTGAGCCCCAGGAGCCGCGGCATCGAGGGCCCGTAGATATCGGCGTCGAGCACCCCGACGCTCAAGCCACGCTCCTGTAGCGCAAGCGCAAAATTGACCGCCGTCGTCGACTTGCCGACGCCGCCCTTGCCCGAGGCAACGGCGATGATGTGGGCCACGCCCGGCACGCCGCCGGGGCGATGCCGTGCATCGCGCGCGGCACCGGGCCGCGTCAAAGGAGAGTCGGGCGCGGGCGCGGCAGCTTTACCGTTGCCGCCGGCACGCTGCCCGCCAGGCGCACGGTCTGCGGTCAGCGTCGCGGCGACGGCCTCGACCCCCGGCACGCCCGCAACGGCCTTTTCCGCTGCCTGGCGCAAGGCCTCAAGCTCGCCCGCTCGGGCCGGGTCCACAGAGATCGCGAAATAGACCTTGCCCTTATGGATCACGATCTCGGAGACGAGGCCGAGCGAGACGATGTCGTCTCTGAGGTCGGGGCCTTTGACGCGTTTCAGCGCTTCGATCACGCGGTCTTTGGTGAGGAGTTCGGCCATTGCGGATATGTAGGCCTGCTCCGCCCCAACACCAACTGTCTAATTCCGGTGCCGGCGTGCGAAAAAACGGGGCTCAAGGCACAAAGCAACTCGCGCCAGAGCAAGCTTTGAGCCTGTCGTTGAGCTCCCGCAGCGGAGCAAGATCGTTGGCGTAGGCGGGATCGGCCGCCACGTTATTGAGCTCGTTGGGGTCGGCTTCAAGATCGAACAGCTCCTCGAAGCCGCTGTCGTATTTCACGTATTTCCGCGTGGCGGTGCGTGTCCCGGTAAAGCGTTTGGCTGGAAACTGAAAGCGATTGATCGGACTCTCCAGCAGAATGGCGCTTCGCCAAGGGGCGTGGGCATCGGCGAAGAGCGGCGCCAGAGATCGCCCATCGGGAGCCGTGCCGGGCGAAGCGCTGGCAAGATCCACGATGGTGGCAGCCACATCGAGATTGTTCACGAGCTGGCTACGCGTCTCGTTCTTCGCAATGCCCGGGCCGCTCATGACGAGCGGCACCTTGATAGATTCCTCGTAAGCCGCCGACTTGCCGATCAGCCGGTGCTCGCCAAACATAAAGCCGTTGTCGGAGGTGTAGATGATGACCGTGTCGTCGAGCTTCCCGGCGCGTTTCAGGGCATCGACCACGGCCTCGACGAGGTCGTCGACCGATTGCAGCGACTGCAGCTCGGCACGGTAATGCTTGGTGAGCTCGGCCTTGGTCACCCCATGGATGGGGCGCGCCTTCAGAGACTTGTGGCTGATGTCCTTCTCGTTGAAGGAGGGCCCCATGGGTAGCCTCAATTCTTCGAAGGCCTTCGCATATTGCGGAGCCGGAAGGGCGCGCTTGCCTTGATCGTGGACCGCCTTAGTCGCGATCAGCATGAAGAACGGATCGGGCTTTGCCGACTGATCGAGGATGAAGTGAACTGCGCGATCCTTTAGGACGTCGGTCGAATAGTCGCCCGGGCGATGGCCGAATTCGAGGATCGTGCCATTCTCGTTGACCTGATAGTCGAAATAGCGGACGCGCGATCCGGTGAACGCGTACCAGAGGTCCCAGCCGGGCGGCACCCAGTCCCGCGGATTGCCGATCGTGGGGCCTTTGAATTCGATGTTGAGAATGTTACCGGCCCAAGCGAGCCAGGCGCCAAAACTGCTCTGCTGCCCATAGCGGTTCATATATTTGCCGATCAGCGCCGTCTTGTAGCCTGCTCGCTTGAGCCAGACCGGCAGAGCATTGTCCTCCTTGGCCTTGAAGGCTTCCCAACCACCATCGTCCGCCGGGTTATTGGCTTTGATGCCGTGATTGTGCGCGGCCTGCCCGGTGAAGAAGGACGCCCGGCTCGGCGCGCAGAGCGAAACGTCGACGAAGCTGTTGGTGAAGGTGAGGCCCTGCTCGGCAACGAGCGCATGCAGCTTCGGCATATAGGCCATGGAGCCGGTGTCCTCCTGATCGTCGGTCATGATGACGACGATATTGGGCGCGGCCATCGGCGCCGTGGTGGAGGCGAGCAGCAGCAAGGATGCAGCGAAGAGACGCATCGGGACGGTCCTAGATGATCGCCAAATCGGGGAACAGTGCCATGACATTGGTCTTCCGCTGGAGGCTCCAGTCCACCCCCGGTATCGCACAATCTTGGAGAAATACAGACGCGAAACTGCGTCACCGCGACGCGCGACGCCCGGACTTTGGTCCAGTTCTTTTCCCCCGCGATGAGGGGATGGCGGACGATTATGCGGCGCCGGGCCGCGCTTTCGCCGTAAGTGCCCCGCTGACCCGTCGTCCCTCTTGTTCTGCCTCTTCACGAGAGGTGACGGGAAGCGTTTGGTGTAGGCCTTGCGGTCGTCAGCCGGCTCCTGGCAGGGCCTCATAATGGGCACGGGCGGAGCCCCGACGCCGCCCGAGTGCCGGCTTTGCAGGCCGGCCCGCAGGCGCCGCACCTCGCCCCGCTCTCCAAGACGCCTCATGAATGCGCCCCTCAACGGACGAGGTGGGCCGCCTGAGCTTTCTTGATTAACTCGTCGACCTGCGGCGCCTCCCTTTTGAGCGGGTGGCACTTCCGAGATGTGCCACAAGCAGACGTGCAAATTCGAAGTAAGTAAGCAAATTTTCACTCGTTGCGTATTAATTCGCCGTGCTAGCGCCACGGTTTTGTGCGGCAATCGAAATGCTGCAATTAACGACGTGGGGGCACGTTGGGTCTCTTCGCTGTCGGCGTCTCTCTTTTGGCTCTTCTTATTGCGTCCTACAGCCGACGCAGCGCCTGGGTTGCGTTCTGTTCAGCGACGATGTCGGTGGCCGCGCTTATTGGCTGCCTCTTTCTCTCGACCATTCAGGATCCTAGCCAAGTCCGAACGAGGTTTGCTTGGATCGCAAGCCGGCTTCCGCTTGTGCTGCACCGACAAGTTCTAGACGACCTTACGAAGGCCATCGAACAAGCCTCGACCTCGTCACCCTGCGACGTAAAACAGCGGCCGGGGTGTAGGACAACAGCAAGCGCGGAATCGCTCTCCCCGGGACGTGAAGCAATGCAAGCGTCAACGACGAGCTGGCTCGGCACGAAAGCAGAATCCCAGGCAACGTCACAATATCCGGTAATTTGGCGTCTTGGTGATCCGCACGTCGAAGTCTCGTCGAGGAGCGCTGTGGGATTTTTGATCAGCGGAACGAACGTCTCTGAACAAGCCTTGGAGGAGGTCCACGCAGTTCTCAAACCGGATTCAAGCCAAGACGAATTGGAACTCGTCCTCAACGTCGAAGGACACAAGTTCGAAGATAGAAGCGCTATTCCCGCGGGGGCGCGATTCAACCTTGGGTCTGAAACCAGAAAAGAAGACCGTTCAAAACAATTGGGTGCTGCGATTCTTGTTTTTCGATATGTGCAGGCGGGACAACGTAAAACCTCGATTTTCTATCTCACCGCATCAATGCTCTCACGGTTTGAAAACCGTGGATAGTTCGCCCCAAGGTCTATCTGTCGGCCCATAATTGGCGCGCGGACAAAGAAGCGAACTGGCTGCGTGTTTCCCACGCATCGTTCAATCTTCCTTTGCAAGAAGGCGCGCCGGGCCGACATTCTTGGAGCGTACGCCAACGCTGGTATTGTCGGCGGCGCGGCAAACGACAGGCATCATGGTAAGCCTGTTGCGCAGGCGGATTTTCGATGTTCGAACCAGAGGAATACCCATGGGATATAGTTTGTTTTCGTGGTCCACTCGTAAGGCCATGCCCCTCGTAGGGCTCATCCTCGCCGCGGCCTTGGCCTCGCCCGGCGAGGCCGCCTCGCCAAAGGCGGCGGGCGATCCGTTCGACCAGTTGAAGGGCGATTGGAAGGGTGGCGGCACAGTCATGCCGGCAGACGGCCAACCCAAGAAAGTGAGCTGCGCGGTAAAGTACCGGGTGGCGGGCAGCAATATTGCTCAGAACCTGCGTTGCACCGGCAACGACTACGAGGTCAACACCGCGCTTAAGCTCACCTATAAGGAAGGCAAGATCAAAGGCTCTTGGAGCGAGAGCACCTATGATGCGAGTGGCAGCGTAACCGGCACGGCGAAGGACAACACCATTCATGCCATAATCACGGGGGACAAGTTCTCCGGTCGTATGAGCATCAAGGTCTCCGATGCGGGTCACACGATCAACGTCGTGCAGCTCAACGCAAAGTCCGGCATCTATCGTTTAGCCACAAGCTTGAGCTTGCGCCGTTAGCGACCGCCTATCAGCGAGTGGCCCTATTCTTTCAGCCAGCCGAAATAGTTTTCAACGAATAGAGCGTCACGGGCAGTACGCACATGCACCAGCCCGGGCGGTGCCCCAAAGCGCTGAAAAAACGGATGTCCGCTTTGGATCAAAAGCGGACGGATCGGGACTCAGCCCGGGGATAGGATTCGGGGATTGGAGCCCACGCGTGGTCCGGTGAGCTCGCCTCGCAGGCCGCATCTCCTCCGAAGCCAGACGAGACGACTTGGCTGTAGTGATTTTGCCTACAGACAACCTCAACGTCCCCCGCATCCGTCAGGGTTTGATGCACTCACCAAGCGAGGTGAAGAGAGAGCGCCTGACGACGGCGTGGGTCCGAAACCCCTCACGCGCCATCAACTGTTGGTGCAGCTCGGGTAATCGGTAGAAGGGAACACTCGGGTACCAGTGATGCTCAAGGTGGTAGCCGATATTCCGAGGCAAAACGAAGATCGACTCGAGCCAGGTGGGAACGGTGGTGCGGGTGATCGCATACTCTTCTTCGTCGCTTTCGACAGCGCTGTGCTCGCAGATCAGGCGCACATACTGAACCGCGATGTGCCAGGTACAATAAGGGACCAGCCAATATAGCAAGAAAGCGTACCAGGCGCCAAAGAAGGTCAAACCCCCGGCAACAGACGCGTAGAAAGCGAGTTTGGCGGCGAGCATCCAGTGCGGCGACGGGATAAGAAACGAGCCCACCAAACCTCGGAAAATCCAAAAAATCCCCGTAAAGAAAAAGGCACGGCGCAAGAGCACCAGCGCCAAGCCTGCCCTCGTCTTTGGAAACTTCCAACCAGGTTCCAGCTCTCCCGCGGCATCGTGGGTGTACCAGATGTGGCGATTTCCATCGGCCGGGAGGTTTGTGTATTGGTGATGCGTTCCGTGAAACTTGCGGAAGCCCTCTACTGACGCGAACATCGGCCACATCAAGAAAAGGTTCGCAAAGAGATCATTCTGCCAGCGCGTTGGCAGGTAGCGATAATGCGAGGCGTCGTGTCCCAGGATCATCAGCGCGTGCTGGCGTGATCCGATAAACATGACCGTGATCAGATACAAGGCCGGGTGCCAAACGTAGGAACAAAACGCGATCGCCGCAGCGATCGAGACCCACTCTCCTGCGGTGGCGGCGAGCGCTCGAGTAGGCTCCAGCACAGATAATTCTTTGATCTTCGCAGGGGGCAGTCGCTCTGGGATGGTCCTGCTGGTGTTGTGTGGGTGTTTGACGATTGGGTTTGTCGAGACGTCTTCCAACGGGTTCTCCGACCGGAGGAACGCGATGATCCTGGTGATCTGGCCGAAGGCCGGCATTGTCCCTCCCTTGGTCGTGCAGATAAAGCCGCGACTTATTCGCCGCTCATTATGGGGCAATTAAGGAGAGTT
>JAENXG010000251.1 GCA_016649675.1 Methyloceanibacter sp. | reverse complement strand
TTCATTACGAAAACGGGGCTTGTTGCAAGGAGCGGCTGAGGCTCATGGTCCAGTTCATGAAACCTGACGAAGACGCCGCGTTGAGCGGAGCGCCGTTTTTTTTCAGACGTTCGACGCGATGAAGACTGCCTATTCCGCCGCCGCCTATTTCGCACGCCTCGACGCGCTTTTCATCGACAAGGGCTTCGACGTCGTTCTCTACCGTCTGCCCTATTGGCGGCGCCATCGTTTGGCTTGGGCGACCCAGCTTCTTGGCGACTATGTCAAGTTCCTCGTCATCTCCTTCCGCCTCTTGCGCCACGTCGAAAATGCGGCGCTGAGATCCAAATACCGTAAACAGTTGGCGCGCGCTTTCCGCGCGCTCTGGCTGAACCCGCATATATTGTTCGTCTACGCCATCAAGACGGCGATGCATTCTCACTACGCGGCGATGACCGATTCATTGGTGCGCGTCGAGGACAGCGCCGCGGCGCTGCCCGACGCGGTACGCTCCTTCTCGCGGTCGCGGGCCCCCGCCCCGGCGCGGGCTGTTGCGAGTGAGCTGTCTTGAGGGGGGAAGGCGCCTTCGCCGGCGCAAGAAGCTTGGCGCCCCCCGACGCTGGAGGGACCATCGTTGTCATGCCGCATGGAGGCGGCTGCCCATGACGTCATCGCCGACGCACGATCCGCGTTTCTAAGACACTGCCGTGACCGCAGCCCGCAAACTGGACCTGCCACGTTCCGAAAGGACGTCCCGCAAAATGCTCACCCGGCCTGGCTTACGACTTCGCTCTCAGCCTGACCCCGTTGCAACGGCGGTCGAGGCGGACACGCCCGATCGCGCGCGGTGGGCCCCTCTCGATGTCGGCATCGCTTCGATCGCGACGGCCGTGCCTGAGCACAGGATGAGCCAAGAAGAGGTGACCAAACGTGCGCAACTGATATTTCCCCGTCTCGCCGCGCGCGGCGCGCTGTATGCCAATACGGGGATCGAGACACGCTATAGCTGCGAGCCGGCGGACTGGTATCACCAACAACGGTCTTGGGAAGAAAGGACGGCTGCGTTCAGCAAGCATGCCGTCGACCTCCTTGTGGATGTCGCACGGAAGGCGACCGAACGAGCGGGGCTTAAGCTGCACGACATCGACGCGCTCGTCGTCAATACCATCACGGGTATCGCCGTCCCCAGTCTCGACGCGCTTCTGATGAACCGTCTCGATTTCCGCGAGGATGTCGAGCGCCTTCCCATCTTCGGCTTTGGGTGCGGCGGCGGCGTAGCCGGTCTGTCGCGCGCCGCGCAGCTCGCGCGCGCCCGGCCGGGGACAAATGTTCTCTTCCTGACCGTCGATCTCTGCTCACTGTGCCTGAGGGCCCAGGATGACAGCGTCGCCATGTTCGTGGCGACGGCGCTGTTTGGCGACGGAGCGGCGGGAGTCGTGCTGAGGCACCTTCCCCGCTTTGGCAACGAGGCTCCCCCGCCCCTCGCCTCGGTCGTCGCCACAGGCGAGCATTTCTGGCGTGCGACCGAGCACGTCATGGGCTGGGAGGTCAAAGACGACGGTTTCGGCGTCGTCCTGAGCCCCGACCTGACGATTTTGCTGCGCGAGCGGCTCGCAACCGCGCTCGACGGCTTTCTCGTTCGTGAGCAGCTGACGCTTCAGGACTTCGACGGATTCCTCTTTCATCCAGGCGGCCGCAAGGTGCTCGAATGCCTGGCTGAAATCGTGGACCTGCGGGCTGAGGACCTCGCCCATTCCTGGGCCGTGCTCAAGGACTACGGCAACATGTCCTCGGCGACGGCGCTGTTCGTGCTCGAGCGCGCGCTGGCGTCGGGGGCGAAAGGCCGTCACCTGCTGGGCGCGTTTGGGCCTGGATTCTCGGCCTATTTCGCCGTGCTCGACTTGTGAACGACGCGCATCTTGGCGACCGTCGACGCAGCTCCAAACGGCACGGCTGATCGCCATGTGGAGGATCGGCTTCACGCGCTCTTGCCTCAAGCCGTCGACCACATAGGCCGAGACACCGGCATCAACCGCGGCCTCGATCGAGGCCCGGTCAGAGCGGTCGACGAACATGACGATCGGACGCTTCACCACCCGCGACAGCTGGAACATGTTCTCCAGCACGTCCCGATTTGGGTTTTCCAGGTCGATGACGATCACATCGGGGCTGATCTCGGCGATGATCCGCGCGATGCCGGTGATGTCGTGAACGACCGTGACGTTGTCATGGCCGGTCTCCCGCAAGCCCGCCTCGATGATCGAGGCGCGAATTCGGTTCTCATCGATGACCAGGATGGCGAGCGACGACGACGTCATGGTTGCATTTTGCCTGTCACGCGGCGTTGTGCAACACGGCATCTGCCGGCGCCGGAAACCCGGGAGGTGAGCATGCGGCTCACGATTCCGCCAGCGTCTCGTTCTCCCCGGCAGATCGGGGACCGGTCAATGGCAACGGAATGCCGTCAGCCGCCGATCCGCGCCGTCCCCGAATGGCCGTCGTTGCGCACCCAACGGACTGACGTGCCTTTGAGGGTGAGCTGGTAGCAGTAGGACTTTCCGTCCATCCAGCTCGACCAGCGCTGGCAGAGCTGGTCGCCCGCGATCCACCATCTGCCGTGATCCGAGGCGCCGTCGCCGCGCGCGAGACTAGCGGCGATGACTCCCATGCTCCCGGCCATGGTGCCGGAGGCGGCATAGCGGATGGGCAGCTCGAAGCCTGAAATATTGAGATAGACGGTCTTGCCGCTCACCGCCTGGCGGAGCTCGGTCCCGTTAAGAGCGTCCGACTTGGTCTCGGCGGCGATCGCAGAGCCAGTAAGCGAAGCGCCGAGCGCGAGCGCGGCAACGGTCGCGACGGCAAGAAGCGTGATCTTGAACATCGGGTCAACCTCCAGCGTGGCAGCGCCCTTCCCGAAGGCGCAAGGTCCGTCGGAGCGGGTGAGGATCGCCCGCTCCTGGACGCTGTTCTGGCTGAGAGGCGCTGAACCGAAGCTGAGCCGACCATTCATGCGCCGTTCACCCGCGCGCCGAGCCAGGCCACTCCGGAACTTCGCTTGTGCCAAAACGTTCTCGCAGTAGTTCAACGAAGCTTGGAGGAGACGATGCCCAAACTTTCGAAGATGCTTCCCGTATTGGCAACGGTCGTTGCCCTCACTCTGTCGGCTGCTGCCTTTGCCGCCAGCAATTTCGCGGGCGTGTGGAAGGTCGAGGATTCGACCGGCAAGCCGTTTCAGATCACGCTCGCGGCTGACGGCTCGGCCAAGGCCGATCGCGGGGAAGGCATGACCGGCACGTGGAAGGAAGAGAGCGGCGCCGCGGTCATCAAATGGAACACGGGCTGGACCACGAAAATCGTCAAGGAAGGCGACACCTACAAAAAGACCGCTTACGACAAGGGCAAGCCGTTGGACGGCCCGCCGACCAACAGCTCCAAGGCTGAAAAGGTCGGCTAGGATTTCGGCGAATGACGGTCGCTGAGGGGGCACCCCCTCTCAGCGGCCAAATTCGGGGAGGGCTCCCATGCGATTTTTCTTAGGCGCGGTGTGTGGTGTGTTGATCACCGTTCTCGCCGTGTTTTTTGCCGACGCGCTGACCGCAACGGACGATCCAGCCGGAAACCCGCCTGAGCGGATCGTAAACTGGGATCTGGCCGGAAAAAGACTGGCGGCCTCCCTCGACGCACTCCGTGAGGAAGTCCACGATCTGACGCGCTGAATGTCGGGCTCACAGCGCCGCGGCAATCGTGGGGTCTATACTGACCGGCTGGGGCTCGGCCATGAATTGCGCTTCCGCCAACGCGGCAAACACCCCGCCCATGCGTACCAACTCCTCGAATGTGCCGCTTTCCACGATACGCCCCTCCTCGAACACAAGGATGCGGCTGGCGTTGCGCACGGTCGAGAGCCGATGCGCGATGACGAAGGTGGTGCGCCCCTTCATCACCTCCTTGAGAGCAGCGGTCACCTTAGACTCGGTCACGGCATCAAGCGCGCTCGTGGCTTCGTCGAGAATCAGGATCGGCGGATCCT
>JAENXG010000124.1 GCA_016649675.1 Methyloceanibacter sp. | reverse complement strand
CCTTGACGGGCGGAGACAGCGTCAGCTTTTGACCCTAAGCAGACGTGTGAGGAATCGGCGAGCCTGCTGCCGACGTCAGCTTTTGACCGATGCTGTCGATAAAGTCGGCGACGAGCAGCGCGCGGGCAACAATCGAATCCAGATGCCGCGTTCTTTGAATCAATGTTGCGCGCCAGACTCCGCTCGAGGCGTTTTCGCCGCTCGCTCCGCTGCACCAGCCCAACAATCTCGCTCCCATCCGTGCAGTCCGCGCGCGGCAACCACATCTCCTACAGGTCGCCTGCTTCGAGATCGCATCGGGCACACTCTGGCCTTGCGACGTCAGGACATCCACCTGACGCAGCTTCGCAACAATCTCTTCCGGCTTGTGTCTCTTCCTTGCCATCCCTGGTCCTCCTCAGGCCTAAAGCCATACTTCGAGTCGGACCACTTCAGTGGGGGCGGATCATAGTCGTCTCATCAAAACGCGAGAAGCTCATCAACGCGATCGTCGGTTCGCGCTTCTCTTAGGTGCTGTTGGTTCATCGCCAAGGTAATGACCAACGCAGTTAGCGCAAGGACTGCCAATCCAAGAGCGATGGCTAGTGTGTAACGCATGTAAAGCCCTCAGGGTCTTGACTCAAAAGCGTGCGAAAAGTTCCCGGTGATGGAGCCACCGAGCATCACGGCTAGAGGCGCTGCGCGCGGTCAGGAGTTCTTAGGAGCTTAGGAAGGAGCCAGACAGCGATGCCGCTGGTCTAGGGCAAAGAATTGCGCCTCGTTCAATCAGGCAACTTATTGCCGCCGATCGCAGTTCAAACCTTGGCAGAAAGCTCGCGCACTTGCGCGCTAGGCCGGTAGATATCCAAGGAAACGACACGTGAAATCGCTGATTACGCTGTTCCTGATCCTCGGCAGTCTGTTTGCCAATCAGGCATTCGCCGAGGACGCCACCCCGCAACCAACGACGGGGGCCGATTGCGAGGCGGCATCGGGTTGGTCGTGGAGCGAAACCGCCAATGTCTGCGAAGGCGGTTCAAAGGATGTGGCTGCGCTCAAGGCCCAGCCGCTCACGCGAAGCGATTGCGAGCAGGCAGGCATGGCGTGGAACGACAACGCGCTCGTTTGCGATGGCGCAGCAGTAAGGAAAGCGACCGCCGACGCGGCAAATCCCATCCCATCCTCGATCCTCATCACCATCGACAAGGCGACCCAAAGCATGACGGTGCTAATCGATGGCATGAGGAAATACGACTGGCCGGTGTCTACGGGCAAACGCGGCTACTTCACGCCATCGGGAACCTACACGGCCACGTCGATGAACGAGATCTGGTACAGCAAGGAGTGGGACAACGCTCCCATGCCGCATGCCATTTTCTTCATGAAGGACGGCCACGCTATCCATGGCAGCTACGAGGTGAAGCATCTCGGGAAGCCCGCATCGCATGGCTGCGTGCGCATCGCGCCGCAAAATGCGACCATCCTTTATGACCTGGTGAAGAAAACCGGTCTGGAGAATACGCAAGTGGTGTTGATCGGGGAGACGCCTGGTGGCGAAAGTAAAGCGTCGGGCAAAGTGGCAAGTTCAGCGAAACCTCGGGCTCGTTACGCGGCTCCGCGGTCGTTTGACCCTGCTAACAGCTACTATGCTGAATCCTTCTCTCAGTCCCAGAGAAGAGGTGGCTTTTTCAGACGCTTGTTTAGTCGTCAATAGGCCTCACGACATGCTTGCCTGCGGGTTCTGTTCACATAGTAAGCCACGCCATGACTGAGCGTTGGCTCGGATCGAGCATCCGAGATGAGAGACAGACCAAAACCGGAAACTGGGATAGCACGGCCCTGAAGTGTCGGCCATGGTCTGGGTCCGGAGCAGAGGCGACAATACGAGTGTTTCGGATATTTGGACTGCCATGTGGTGCCGACTGCTGCTGATATGTGTCCAGCTTTCGCAAACTGGTGGATTGTTCGCTCATCCGATGGCGAGTGTCTTGTTGTGGATATAGAGCCAGTAGGCGCCGGGGTTACCAAGGTCGGTAAGGCGATTACGCAACACAGGAACAGGCAGAAGCCGATGCCAAAGCGCTCTGTGAAGAGCCCAAGCCCAGAGTTCCGCGCGAGAAGTGAGCAGAAACGCCAGCCTACTTAAACCTAAGGCTCCAGCGGGAGCGCAGCATTGCTATGGTTAACTCCATTGGGTGATTGCGGACCCATTGGCAATCCGCTGCTGTCGAATTGCTTCATCGACGCAGGCATAGTCGCTTCGTCGTTACTGGCCTCAGGTCTATCACGGATGGCATCGCGCAGCGTGCTGTCGAAGTGGCGAAGCTGTGCGAGCACCCGCTTAGCCAGTTCGATGTAGTGTTGATGCAGCATTCCAAAACGCTGTCTTAGTTCCTCCTGCGCGGCCCTGGAGGCCGCCAATTGGTTACGAAGATCATTCCGGTCGGCAATTAACCTTTGCACAGCGGCCGCTCCAGCCACTGCCGCCGTTTCGAGATCTTCGTCAGATTCAACCCGAGCAACGTTGATGTATCCCTCGTTCATCTCTCCTATCTCCGGTTACTCATTACTTATCGTTCCCTGCACATCATTGGTATGAACAACATCAAAATTATGGCTACGAATCGCGAGGTCGGGAGCGCTCCTCCAGGCGGACTTCCCTCGTAATCATTCGAGCGAGCGGGCCTGATACTCCGAACCTTTTTCACCAGATCATTCCCCGAATTGCCGATCAGCTTCAGCCGATACTCCTCGGCCGTCAGCCCGCGCCGCGCCTAGCTGTAAGCTCGGTCTCCGAACCCGCTGTTTAGCGGTCGACTTTCAGCGGCAAAAAAGAAGCCCGGAATTGGGGACCGGGCTTCCTTAGCTCTCTAAATTGAGCTGTGTGACCGTTGGTCGGACCGCACCGACTCCTTGAGGTCGGTTCTTCTCGGGCCAGCATCCTTTACCTTCGGCGCAACCCGCGTTCAGGACGAAAAATTTCCGCCGGTTCGTCGATGCGCTTGCGCCCGCCGAGGAAGCTTCTTGAGAAGCCAGCGATTCGAGGAAGCGGTGGAGCCCCGGCCCCGACGGAAGGACTCGCGTGATTCAGTCGAGCGGGCCCGAGTTGTAAAATGGAGGCGAAAAGCCGCCTTTGAAGCTCAGAAAGCGTTAGGAACTCCAGGCGCTAGTCGGGGTTGATTAGTCCTCTCTAGCAAGAAGGAACACTGAAATGACGAACGATCCAAAGATGGCTCAACAAGGTGCTGGCCAAGGCGGTCAGGGCGGCGGCCAGGGCGGCGGTCAAGGTGGCGGCGGCCAAAAAGGCGGTGGCCAAGGTGGTGGTGGCCAAGGTGGAAGAGGCGGCCAGGGTGGCGGTCAAGGTGGTGGCGGCCAAGGCGGCGGTGGTCAGGGAGGCGGTGGCCAGAAGAAGTGACATGCGCATCGAACGGTAAGACGACGGCCCGCTCTCTCGTGAGGGCGGGCCATCCAAGCAGGGCTTAACCGCAGCCGCTTGCCGGTTGGTGCCGATCTTCAATCCCGCGACCAGCACAGGCCATCGTAATCGTAGTAGTCAAAATTCTCGGGGCAAACGGCAGAGCCGGATCGAGACCACCGCGGAGCCACAGCAGCAGAACCTCCCTGATAATAATGTCTCGGGCCATCACCCGGACCATCATCACCATACTGATCTGGCGCTTCCTCGGCTTGTGGAGGCTCTTGGAGAGTTTCCTCAGAGGCTTGGGGGGCGGCCTCGTTGGCGCAAAACTGTTCCGGCAACGGCTTATTGAATCTCTGAAAATATTCAATGACCGATGCTGGGGTGTCACGCGCCGGAAGACAATCCGCAAAAGCTTTGTCGCCCAACAACCCCGCAATCAAGAATGGAATCAGCCAACACTTGGTCATTTGCCGTATCTAGTCTGTGTTCAACCTAGGAGGAAGTCTAGAGGGTTCGCGCCTGAACCGGGCCCGTCCGTTCATCTGGCATTCAAGTTTGCCCAAGAGAAGTTCCAGCCACAGGTTACGCACTGCTTGTTTGGCAAGCTGTCGCTGTTCGATTCCGTCAAGAATCCTCGCGGATTACGACCGGCAGTACCCGATCTATCCATGGCGTTGGCCAAGGGCCTTCAGTCGAAAAAAGCCGTTGCACATCTACGCAAAGGTGGACCGTCCGACGTGTGAGTGGATACGGGTGCAGTTCGTCTGCCACGACTTACGCCCTCATAGGCAGTTCAGCGCTTCGATCAAGCCGAAGAGCAAGTTAAGCCTCAAGAGATTGTGCGCGCCCTCACGCGCCGAGCTTCGCGACGGCAGCCGCCTACTAACTTAACGGCGCCGCCACCTAACGCTCTGGGCCTTGACCCAAATCAAGGCCGTGCTATCCACTTCTTTGATAAACGCCTAGCAGAAGAACTGGGCCATAGCCCGGAAGCGCCACCAGCGCCGTAGGATAGCAACCAGAAAGACGTATCAGTCACGCGTTATGGTCGGCTCAGAGCAAAAACAGAACGAAGTCACTCGACTACCGCTCGTCCGAGATAATAGCTCGGACGTTGAGGGTCTCGTCGCAGTGTTGCGTCGTCTTTCTGTTGCTGACTCCATTGAAGAGATCGTCTCCGTGGTCACCCAAGCGGCGAGAGCTTTGCTTGGGGCCGATGGCATTACGTTTGTCCTCCGTGACGGCGACCTTTGCTATTATTTCGACGAGGACGCGGTTTCCTCTCTATGGAAGGGAAAGCGTTTCCCGATGACGGCTTGCATCTCTGGCTGGTGCATGCTTAAGGCCGAGGCCGCAGTAATCTCCGATATCTACCAAGACGAACGCATCCCTCAGGACGCGTATCGGCCCACCTTCGTCAAGAGCCTGGCGATGGTTCCGGTGGGGCGAGAGAAACCTATGGCCGCTATTGGCGCCTATTGGGCCACCACGCGGCAGATTACCGAACGGGAGCTTAAATTACTGCAAACGGTCGCGAACACCGCGGCCCTCGCCATCGGCTATGTCCAGCTCAAGGAGCGGCAGAAGGCCTTGGCTAAAGCCGGAGCTCCTTCCTTCGAAAAGCCAACAGGCAGAGACGCTGAAATAAGGTCCCTGAAAGAGGCCCCGCCTGGTCTGCTCGAGAGAGCTGTCCGATTGGCGAACACGCAGCTGCCGCAAAACTCACTAGCATCTTACGCTTTCGCTGTAGTTTGCGTGGTCATCGCCACCATCCTTCGCTTCGGAATAGGCGCTTTGGTCGGCGCCCACCTGCTGACGCCTTTCGGCACCTACTATCCTGCAGTTCTCGTGGCGGCCCTGATCGGGGGCATCCCGAGCGGTCTGCTCGCTTTGGTGCTTGGGGGCATAGTTGCATGGTGGGCCTTCATGCCGGTTCAGTTCAGCTTTGCCTTGGCTGAATGGTCAGAGGCGGTGAACCTCGGCATTTTCTGTATTGCGAATGTCCTTATGATCTGCGTGGCTGAGGGCTACCGGCGCGCCTATCGTCGATTAGACAACGAGCAGACAGGAAGGCAGCTGCTTGTGCATGAACTCCAGCACCGGAGCCGGAACACGTTGGCTGTCGTGCAAGCGATTATCAATCAGAGTTTGCAAGACGATACCGAGGCCGCACAAAAAATCAACAGTAGAATCCACGCGCTTGTCGCGGCTGACGAACTCCTGGTGCAATCCGAGCTGCAGAGGCTAAAACTGACGGACATCTTGCTCGCGGAGTTGAAACCCTACGGCAAGAACCGTGTCTTGCTGAAGGGCGGCGAACTCAATCTCGACGCAAATCACGCCAAGGCCCTCGCGCTCACCTTTCATGAGTTGGCGACGAATGCCACCAAATATGGGGCGCTTTCCGATCCCAAAGGCTTGATAACTATCTCATGGACCGTTTCTGACGGCTCCGCCAGAATCACCTGGGAAGAGAGGGGCAGTTCCCCCGTTGCTGCACCAACTCAGAGCGGATTTGGAACCTCATTTATCGACCGCGTGCTCAAGAGCATCGGTGGCAAAGTAGAGAGGGAATATCGGCCCGAGGGCTTACGGTGCCTCTTGTCCTTTCCTGCCTAGGTTCTTTGGGCTGAAGCACCGTGGATGTAATAAAGCAATGGGGCGCATCTCGGACGCTAAAGCGGGAAACCTCTCCTCGGGCCTCTAGATTTTGAGCTTTCGGCGGGGTCAGGGAGGTAATCCTATGGCCCGAGAGCAGTTCTTTGTGGTGCTCCACGAGGGCCGCTGGAAGATCAAACATAATGACCAGCACTCGAGGCCCTATGACACGAAAGCCGAAGCGATAAAAAGCGCAATCGATCAGGCTCACGAGGTGCACAAGAAAGGAGGCTTGGCGTCAGTCGTGGTTCAGAAAGACGACGAGCCTGCGAAATGAAGATGTACAGCTATCTCGTAGAGGGCTTGCCGAATGGTCAATGGCGTTGGACGGTGTTTGGCGACGACCATAAGGCTGTGGGAAGCGGCATAGCCAAGGGCGAGCGTGAGGCGAAAGAGGCATGTGCAAAAAAATTAGAGTTAGACGTCATGAGCAAGTTGCGTAGCGTTTTTGTAACGGGAGATCGCAACTCGCTGTTCGCTCTTGCGAGCTAAATTCAGGCGGATTGGCTGGGCCAACCCGATAGACACACAAGTCAGTTAGCGGAGATTCCGCCATGGGCACCGATCAGTATCACGAACCGGCCGAGGAACTCTCTCAAAAGACTCGTACCTTTGCCCGGATGATAACGGCTCTTGTCGAAGAGGCCCAAGCCATCGGTTGGTACGAGCAACGGATATCTCTTGAAAAGGACGCGGCCGCGCGCGCCATCATGAAAGATGCGCAAAAGGAGGAGTTCAAACATTTTTCCATGGACCTTGAATTTCTTCTTCGACACAAACCGGACTGGCGCAAAATTCTCAAGGGCATAGTTTTGATAAGCGGCAATATCGTCAAGAACGCGGAAAAGGCGGAAAAAACGGCGGGCTAAAGGGCCTCCCCCTATGCAGCCCTCTACGGCGACTTGGCCGCACTGCCAGCGGCTCTCGGTCCTCTGACCCAACACCCGCGTTGGGTTGTGTGGAAATGGGAAGAAACGCCCGCGGGCACATCTACCAAGGTGCCATATTGGGCCAACAACCCTGTGCCTTCCGAAAACCTCATCCGCTGGATTCGCAGTAGAAAAGAGAATCGGATCATGATCGAAACTGATGGCGACCTTCTTCAGACTTTTGCTCGGATATATGTGCGACTGCTTTCGTTCGCATGAACGATCGAAAGCCGAAATCCTCATCCTTCGCCATCAGCTGAACAT
>JAENXG010000438.1 GCA_016649675.1 Methyloceanibacter sp. | reverse complement strand
CGTCTTGATGTCCGCCTCGCTGCGGCCTTCGATGAGATCGAAACGGAGCAAGGGCATTCGCGCTAGACCCCCTTCGCCAGCTCGCGCAGCTTGAATTTCTGGATCTTGCCGGTCGAGGTCTTGGGCAGCTCGACGAACACCACGTGGCGCGGGCATTTGTAGCGGGCGAGCTTCCCGCGGCACCAGGCGATGATCTCCTCTTCCGTCACCTTGGCGCCCGGCCGTGTCTCGACGAAGGCGCACGGGGTCTCGCCCCATTTCGGGTCGGGCTTTGCCACCACCGCCGCTGATTGCACGTCCGGGTGCTTGTAGAGCACCTCCTCGACCTCGATGGAGGAGATGTTCTCGCCGCCTGAGATGATGATGTCCTTGGAGCGGTCTTTCAGCTGGATGTAGCCGTCGGGGTGCAGCACGCCGAGATCGCCGGAATGGAACCAGCCGCCGTCGAACGCCTCCTCGGTGGCTTTGCGGTTCTTCAGATAGCCCTTCATCACGATATTGCCGCGGAACATGACCTCGCCCAAGGTCTCGCCGTCAGCCTCGACGCGTTCCATGGTCTCGGGGTCCATCACCGTCAGGTCCTCGAGCGCGTGATAGCGCACGCCTTGGCGGATGCGCTTGGCGAGCCGCTCCTCGGCGGGAAGCTCGTCCCAGGCGGCCTTCCATTCGTTCAGCGTGGCCGGTCCGTAGGTCTCGGTCAGCCCGTAAAGATGGGTGAGCTCGAAGCCTGCCTCGTCCATCTTGGCAAGCACGGCGCTCGGCGGCGGGGCCGCAGCATGGTTGAAGGCGACGCGCTGGGCGAAGGGCCGCCGCTCCTCATCCGTCGCATTGAGCAGGCAAGCCATGACGAAAGGCGCGCCGGAGAGATGCGTCACCTTGTGATTGGCGATGGCGTCGTACATTTGCTTGGCGCGCACCGAGCGCAAGCACACATGGGTGCCCGAGACGAGGCTGATCGACCACGGAAAGCACCAGCCGTTGCAATGGAACATGGGCAGCGTCCAGAGATAGACCGGATGCTGCCCCATGCCGGTGGCGATCGTGTTGGCGTAGCACATGAGCGCCGCGCCGCGATGGTGATAGACGACGCCTTTGGGGTTGCCGGTGGTGCCGCTCGTATAGTTGAGCGAGATCGCGTTCCATTCATCCGACGGCATCGCCCAGGCGAAGTCTGGATCGCCGTCGGCGATGAAGTCCTCGTAGTCGAGATTGCCGAGCCGCTCGCCTTCCAACCCGCATTGCAGGTCCCGATAGTCGATCAGCAGCGGCTTCACCTCGGTTTGGCTGAGGGCCTGTTTGAGGACGGGCCCAAACTCGGTGTCGGCGATCAAGACTTTCGCATCGGCATGATCGAGCATGAAGGCGATGGCCGGAGGATCGAGGCGGGTGTTGATGGAGTGGAGCACGGCGCCGGCCATGGGCACGCCGTAATGGGCCTCGAGCATAGCGGGGGAGTTGGCCAGCATCACCGAGACGGTGTCGCCCTCGCCGAACCCGCGGCCGGCAAGCGCAGAGGCGAGCCTGCGGGCGCGCGCATAGAAGTCGCCGTAGGAGATGTGCTCCGTGCCGTGGATGATGGCGGTATGGGCGGGGTGGACGGAAGCTGCGCGCTCCAAGAACACAAGCGGAGTCAGCGGCTGGTAATTGGCCGGGTTTTTGTCGAGGCCGGTGTCGTAAGCGTTGGCCATAGCCTTGGGCGCGTTTCCCTGTCGCACCCTAGCGAAGGCATGAGCCCATCCGCAAGGAGCCAGAAATCGGTCACCGGAAAGCCCCGGCGCGGGAACCGGCCCGTCTCACTTCTGGATTTTCGGCTTTCGCCTCGGGGCGACCGCGTCAGCGGTGCGAATAATAAGCGAGCGCGACCGCGAAGCCGATGAAGGCGGCCAGCACCAGACCCAAATAGAAGATATTGACCGAGCTCATGACGGCACCTCGTGAATGAATCGAGGTGCCAGGATCGAATGAGGTGTCCCGCGCCGCTTTGATCAGGGTCAAAGTCCGAGCCTGACGAGGGAGAAAGAAGGCCTGCTAATCCGACGTGGCGTCGGGCCGCTTCAGCTCTTTCAGCTTGGCGAAGACGGAGTCGATGTCGGGCGTGTCCTCTTCCTCGTCCGGGCTCGCCATGGCCGCGCGCGCCTCTTGGGCAAGCGCCGTCGCCATCGGCCTGTCGGGCTCAGGTGGCGGGGCAGCCGGGATCGTCTCCTCCGCGGGAAGGAGCGTCCCCGCCTTGGGAGGCTCGGCGATGCCGGCCTCTTTCCGCTCGCGCTCGAGCCTTACAGCGGCCTTCTTCACCTCGCCATCGAGGTCG
>JAENXG010000060.1 GCA_016649675.1 Methyloceanibacter sp. | reverse complement strand
CTTGACAACGATCAGCTTGAAAATGCAACTCGCCTTGAGCAAAGCGGCGGCGGCTGGTGCGTCAGACAGAAGGAGCTGACGCCTGAGCGCTTGGCGCAGGAGCTGGAACGGCTCTTCGCCTCGCCCGATCTCTTGGCAAAGACCGCCGGAAAGGCGAAAGCCATGGCCGAGACCGAGGCGGTGCGGAAGCTTGCCGATCTCGCCGAGGAGCTCGCGCGAGCCAAAGAGCAGGTGGACTAGGTCCGAAGATGCATTTGCCCGCGCCCGACAAGACAGGCCTGTTCCACATCGTGGGCATCGGCGGCATCGGCATGAGCGCCATCGCTGAGGTCATGCATACCCGCGGCTATCGCGTGCAAGGCAGCGACCTCAAGGACGGCGCCAATCTCGAGCGCTTGCGGCGCCGCGGCATCGAATGCCTGATCGGTCACGATCCTGGGAACATCAAGAGCGCCGCCTATCTCGTCATTTCGAGCGCTGTGAAGGCGGGCAATCCTGAGTTCGAGGCGGCCAGGGAGCGCGGCATCCCCATCATCCGCCGTGCCGAGATGCTGGCCGAGCTGATGCGGCCTTGCGCCACCGTGTCGATCACCGGCACTCACGGCAAGACCACCACCACTTCTCTCATCGCCGACCTGCTCAAAGGCGCCAACCTCGACCCGACGGTGATCGCCGGCGGCATTATCAATGCCTGGGGGACCAACGCCCGCATCGGCAAGGGCGAGTGGATGGTGGTCGAGGCCGACGAATCCGACGGCACCTTCCTGAAGCTCCCGACCCAGATCGGGGTGGTGACCAATATTGATCCCGAGCATATGGACTATTGGCCGTCGCTCGATGCGCTGCACCAGGCCTTTCACCAGTTCATTGACGCGATCCCGTTCTACGGTGTCGCCGTGGCCTGCATCGATCATCCCGTGGTGCGCGAGCTTTTGGCGAAGCTCGGCGGCGCTGCCAATGGCCGCCGCACCCTGACCTATGGGGTCGCGCGCGACGCCGATATCAGGCTCAGCAACCTGCGCGCCGGCCGCAACCAAATCGTGTTCGATGCCGATCTCGGGCCGGCCGTCAGAGGCGGCCCGCGCAAGCTCGAAGATCTTATGCTGCCGGTGCCGGGCCACTATAATGCTTTGAACGCGCTGGCCGCGCTCGCCGCGGCAGCGGAAGCCGGCGTGAGCGACGAGGTGATCCGGGCGACCTTCGCCGCCTTCTCCGGCGTGAAGCGGCGCTTCACTCGCGTCGGCGAATGGCAGGGCGTTCAGATTTACGACGACTATGCCCACCACCCGGTCGAGATCGCTTCCGTGCTGCGCGCCGCGCGCAGTGGGGGCGACGGGCGCATCATCGCCGTGGTGCAGCCCCATCGCTACACCCGCCTCCAGTCCCTGTTCAACGAGTTCTCAGCCTGCCTCGACGATGCCGATATCGTCATCGTGACGCCGGTCTATTCGGCGGGCGAGGCGCCCATCCCCGGCATCGACCGCGACGAGTTGGCGTCCGCCCTACGCCGCCACGGCCATTCGCAGGTGGTGACCGTCGACGGGGAAGAAACTTTGGTCGAGGCTATCGCCGACCTCGGTCAATCCGGCGACCTCGTCGTTGGACTTGGCGCCGGCACCATCACCGATTGGATCAACGCGCTGCCGGGGCGGCTCGAGCAATTGAGGGAGCGGCATGAGCGGCGCTGACCTCGAAGGTCGGCTGGTCGCGAGCCTGCCCGAACTCCGCGGCAAGCTGAAACCCGGTGCCGTCCTCGCCGACCTCACCTGGTTTCGCGTCGGCGGACCCGCCGAGGTCCTCTATTCGCCGGCCGACGAAGTCGACCTTGCTTATTTCATGCGTGCCACGCCGTCCGACATTCCCGTCACCGTCATCGGCCTCGGGTCGAACCTGCTCGTGCGCGACGGCGGCATTGCCGGCGTCGTCATCCGCTTGGGCAGGGGGTTCGGCGAGATCAGGATCGAGGACGGCTCAATGCTCCGCGCCGGTGCTGCCGTTCCTGACGTGAAGGTGGCCCGCGCCGCGGCCGATGCCGGCATTGCCGGCCTCTCCTTCTATCGCGGCATTCCCGGCTGCGTCGGGGGCGCGCTGCGCATGAATGGCGGGGCCCATGGGCGCGAGACACGCGAGGTCGTGGTCGAGGCCCGTGCCGTCGACCGCAAAGGGAAGGTGCACGTGCTTCCCGTGGCCGAGCTTCATTATGAGTACCGGCATTGCGGCGCGCCGGACGATTTCATTTTCACCGAGGCGCTTTTCAAAGGCGAGCCCGGCGAGCCCGCGAAGATCCTCGCCGAGATGGACGATATCGCCGCCTATCGCGAGCAGGCGCAACCCATTAAAAGCCGCACCGGCGGCTCGACCTTCAAGAACCCGCCGGGGAAAAAGGCCTGGCAGCTGATCGATGCGGCGGGCTGCCGGGGCTTATCGGTCGGCGACGCCAAGGTCTCCGAGATGCACTGCAACTTCCTCATCAACGAGGGGAACGCGACCGGCGCCGACATCGAGAAGCTCGGCGAGACGGTGCGAGCGCGGGTCAAGGAGACGAGCGGGGTGGAGCTCGAATGGGAGATCAAGCGCCTCGGCGTCCCGCGCTGAGGCCGTCGCGCTCTATTGGACCCGGGCCAGCACGCCCTGGCCGTCGTCGTTGAGGTCCTCAATGGTGACTCGGCTCGCTTTCTGGTCCGGGCCGATCTGAAATGTCACCGCGAACGGCATGTCGGGCGTTTCCTCGTCGGGAAAGTACACGAACAGATCCCGATCGAAATGCTTGAGCTTTCTCGAATGCGCTCCGTTCGGCCCGAGCTTCAGCGCTAGCCCTCCGTCGTCCTCGACGACGATCGCATTGCCCAAATAGTCGTTCGCATAGGTTCCGGCATAGGCCGCGAGCGGCAACGCCGGCGACGGCGACGCCGGGGGCGTGCCGTAGACCTTCTTGGCTGCCTCCATCGCGGGTCCGAACATCGAGTCGAAGATCGCGTTCCATTTCGCGGTCCAGTCTTCCGTCGGCGCTCCGGCAAAGACCAAATCGAAGAACGTGTCGGCGAGACCCTCCGGCACGCCGGTGGGAAAGGCGTTGGCGAGGACCACGATGCCGAGCTGCTCGGAGGGAAGCAGAGATACGAGCGTCCGCGCGCCCTGGCTGAAAGCGCCGGCATGCCCCCAGACCGTGCCGTACCGACCGAACTCGACGTTCCAACCAAGCCCATAGAAGGACGGCGCGCCCGACACCGGATTCTTGCCGCGGTCCATGAGAGGAGCATGCGTCGGCGAGATGGCCTCCTCCTTGATCAGCTGCACGCCTTCATATTTGCCGTTGCCGAGCACCAGCCGCATCCATTGGGCAAGATCGCGCGCGTTCGAGCTCGCGCCGCCCGCCGGCGACTGCGGATCGGGGTCGCGCTTGACGAGCGCCGTCCATTTCCCGTCCACCGGCACATGCAGCTCAGCGCGGTTGGCGTGCTTGAGAAAGTCGGCATGGCGGGAGCTGGTCGAGCTCATGCCGAGCGGCTGGTAAAGTTTCTCCTCGGAGACATCCTCCCATGATTTGCCGGTCGGCTTAGCCGCCGCAACCGCGCCTTCGGTCAATCCGAAATTGCTGTAGGCGTATCCCGCGCGGAAGCTCGAGGTCGGCTTCAGATAATGCAGACGCGCTAGGATCGTGGCGCGGTCGAAGCCGAGCTCTTCGAGATCGTTGCCGGCATTGCCCGAGAGGCCACTCCGATGGTTGAAGAGGTCGCGCACCGTGACCTGCTCGGTCGGATAGGCATCGTGCAGCTTAAAGGCGGGATCGAGGTCGGCGATGCGGGAATCCCACGTGACCAGCCCGTCGCTGACCACCGAAGCAACGACCGTCGAGGAGATGGGCTTGGAGAAGGAAGCGAGCTGGAACACGGTATCGGCGTCGACAGCACCGGGCTTGCCCATTTCCCGCACGCCGAAGCCGCCGAGATAGACGACCTCGTCTTGGTAGACGATAGCAATGGCGAGGCCCGGCACGCCGCCATTGGCAACAGCCGCTTGCGCGAGCTTCCCGAGCTTGGGGATCGCCGCGAGCACCTTCTCCTTCGTCGCCGTCTGCGCCGCAGCAGCGGTGCAGGTCATCGACGTCGCCAGCAAGACCAGTGCAATTGCACGGAACGAAGCAGCCATGGGTGGTCCCCTTGCCTGGACGATGCGGAAGCGGCGGCACGCTACCAGCCGACCAGCGGCGGGAACAGCCCCGCCGAATGAGTGCCCCACGCCGATTCCTAAACCGCCCCGATTCAGCTAAAGCCGTAAGCACCGGGGCCTGACAGCAGAGGACGATCCGATATGCCTCAACCACAACACATTGCCGTTCTGATGGGCGGCTGGTCATCGGAGCGGGAGGTATCCTTGCGCTCTGGCGCCGCCTGCGCCGACGCCCTCGATGCTCAAGGCTACCGCGTGACCCGGCTCGATGTCGGCCGCGACGTCGCCGCGCGGCTCGCCGAGATTGCGCCGGATGTCTGTTTCAACGCGCTGCACGGACGCTACGGCGAGGATGGCTGCATCCAGGGCCTGCTCGAGACCATGGGCATCGCCTACACCCATTCCGGCGTGCTCGCCTCCGCCCTTGCCATGCATAAGGAGCGCGCCAAGGCCGTGCTCGCCGCTGCCGGCGTGCCGGTCGCCGAAAGCCGCGTGATCTCTCGGGCAGAGGCTGCACGAGCCCACGCCATGAAGCCGCCTTACGTCATCAAGCCGCCGACCGAAGGCTCGAGCGTCGGCGTCTATATCGTGCGCGAGGACCAGCGCCACCCGCCCCAGGAGCTGACCTCCGCCGAATGGACGCTCGGCGAGGAGGTCATGGTGGAGCGCTATATCGCCGGCCGGGAGCTGACTTGCGCCGTTATGGGCGAAGAAGCGCTCGGCGTGATCGAAATCTGCCCGGCCGAAGGTCTCGCCTTTTACGATTATGACGCGAAATACGCCCCTGGAGGCTCAATTCACGTGCTTCCGGCGCCGCTTAAACCAAATGTTTACCAATTGGTACAGAAGCTGTCCCTAGCAGCTCATAGGGCACTGGGCTGCCGTGGGGTCAGTCGGTCCGACTTCCGCTTCGACGACCGGCCAGAGGGCACGGGGGAACTGATCTGCCTTGAGGTCAATACCCAGCCTGGCATGACGTCGACATCGCTTGTGCCCGAGCTTGCAAGCCACAGCGGCCGCTCGTTCGGCGAGCTGGTGCGCTGGATCGTGGAGGACGCGTCGTGCAATCGCTAAACCCCGGCAAGGGGCAGGCCAGGAGCAAGGGGTCATCACAGACCCTTCTTGCGCGCGGCATCGCGACCAAGCCGCGCGCCTCCCGTAGTCTGCCCGTGCTTGCCGGAACGCGGCGCGTCATCAAGCGGAGCCCCAAAGGGGTGCGCCTCGGCCGGCTCGGCCCCGATCTCGCGCGCGGCAAATGGCTGCTCCTCTGCGTGCTCTTCCTTGGCAGCGCTGTCGCCTATGGCGCCTGGATCGGTGGCCAGACCGCGCTTGTGTACGGCTTGTTCACCGGCGGGGTCGAGCATCTCGCCGTCGCTGCGGGCTTCGGCGTGAAGAAGATCACCGTCGAGGGCCAGCTCCACGCGACCGATGCCGAGATCACCGCCGCGCTTAAGGCCGGCCCCGACACCATGATGCTCGGCTTCGATACCGACGCCGCCAAAGAGCGGCTCGAGGCGCTGCCCTGGATCAGGCATGCGCAGGTTATGCGCCTCCTGCCCTCGACCTTGCAGGTGCTCGTCGAAGAGCGCATTCCCTATGCCGTCTGGCAGAAAGATGGCCAGACCTATGTGGTCGACGCCGAGGGCGTCGTGCTCGCTCCGGCGTTGCGCGAAGCCTACGCCGATCTTCCCCTCGTCGTGGGCGAGGGCGCGGGCAAGAGCGCATCGTCCTTGTTTGACGCGCTCGCCCCCTATGGCGATCTGAAACAGAAATTGGTTGCGGCGCTGAGGGTCGGGGACCGGCGCTGGACGCTGAAGCTCGCCTCCGGCGTCGAGATCATGCTTCCCGACGACAATGTCGCCGAAGCGCTCACCTCGCTTGCCAAGCTCGAGCAGGAGCGTGGCGTGCTCGAGCGCGAGATCGCCGCGGTCGATCTGCGGCTGCTCGATCGCGTCACCGTGCGCCTACGCGAGACGGCCTCGGCCGCACCGGTCGATGGCAGCGTGCCGGCAGAGGTGCCGACGGCGAGCACCAAGGTGGCACCGAAAAGGAAGACTTGAGACGACGGGATTTTGAGGGCAGGGGGAATGGTCTACACAACCACGATCAGGAGCAAGCGCCAGCGCATCGTCACTGCGCTCGACGTCGGCACGAGTAAAATCTGCTGCCTGATCGTCAAGACCTCGCCCGTTCCGGACTGGTTCGAGGGCAAGGGCGATGCGGTGCAGTTCGAGGTGCTGGGCTTCGACCACACCCGCGCCGAAGGCCTCAAAGCCGGCATGATCACCCATCTCGACAGCGCCGAACACTGCATCCGCTCGGCGGTGGATGCGGCCGAGCGGATGGCCGGCGTCACCGTCGAGGACGTGCATGTGTCCGTCACCTGCGGACGCCTCAAGAGCGAGAGCTTCTCGGCGAGCGTGGCGCTGCCGTCAGGGGCGGTGCGCGAGGAAGATATTTTGCGCCTCCTTGCCGGCGGCCGCCAATATGCCGGCCGCGACAAGCGGAGCGTGCTGCACGCGCTGCCCACGAGCTACCGCATCGACGAGAATGGCGGCATCAGCGA
Source organism: Methyloceanibacter sp. (assembly GCA_016649675.1). Lineage (GTDB taxonomy): Bacteria > Pseudomonadota > Alphaproteobacteria > Rhizobiales > Methyloligellaceae > Methyloceanibacter. Next base: position 4,308 of record JAENXG010000060.1, on the reverse strand, counting down.
GCCGCAGGGCATGTGCGGCGAGCGGCTCGCCGTCGACCTGCATGCCGTCAGCGCCGACGAAGTGGCCATGCGCAACGTGATGCTTTGCGTCGAGCGTTGCCATCTCGGCGTTGCGAGCCTCGTTGCGGCCCCTTACGCGAGCGCCCTTTCGGTGATCACGCCGGACGAGGCCAAGCTCGGCGTCGCCTGCATCGATTTCGGCGCCGGCACCACCACGCTCTCGGCCTTCGCCGACGGACACTTTATCCATGCCGACGCCATCGCCCTTGGCGGCAACAGCATCACCACCGACATCGCCCGCACCCTTGCCGCACCTCTCGATTACGCCGAGCGGCTCAAGACGCTGCATGGGGCCGCCTTCGCCACGCTGTCAGACGAGCGCGAGATCATCACCTATCCTGCGGCCAGCGGCACGCGGCAGCCGAGCCTGAACCAGATCACCAAGGCGCAGCTCGCCGTCATCATCCGGCCGCGCGTCGAGCAGATTCTCGATTTGATGCGGCGGCGGCTTGCGGCGAGCGGATTAGCCTCCGAGGTCACTCAGCACCTGGTGCTGACCGGCGGCGGCAGCCAGCTCACCGGCCTGTCCGAGCTTGCCGCGAACATGTTCGGGCGTCCGGTGCGGCTTGGCACTCCAAGGTCTTTGGCCGGCCTGCCTGCGGTGGCTGCCGCGCCTGATTTCTCTGCGGCGATCGGCCTCCTGCTGCAATGGTCGCGCGGCGACGACCGGCTCTCGGGCCGCGCCGAGCAACGCTTTCTCCGCACCGGCACGGGGTATTTCGCCAGGGTCGGCGAGTGGATAATGGACAATTTTTGATTGGACGAAGAGGGTTTCGCCGGCACTTCGCGGGGAAGTGCCGGGCGGGCCAAAGCAAGGGCAATCGCTAAGGATCGGAAGACCGCCATGACCATCAACCTCAGAGTTCCAGATTTGACCGAACTCAAGCCGCGCATCACCGTCTTCGGTGTGGGCGGAGCGGGCGGCAATGCCGTCAACAACATGATCGCCTGCGGTCTCAAAGGCGTGGAATTCGTGGTCGCCAACACCGACGCGCAAGCTTTGCTGAGCGCGACCGCCGAGCGCCGCATCCAGATGGGGGCGAACGTCACCGAAGGCCTCGGCGCGGGGTCGAAGCCCGAGGTGGGTGCGGCCGCTGCCGAAGAGGCCATGGCCGATATCAAGGCCCATCTCGTCGGCTGCCACATGGTGTTCATCACCGCCGGCATGGGCGGCGGCACGGGAACGGGGGCTGCGCCGGTCATCGCGCGCGCCTCCCGCGAGGAAGGCATCCTCACCGTCGGCGTCGTCACCAAGCCCTTCCAGTTCGAAGGCTCGCGGCGCTTGCGCGCGGCCGAAGCCGGCATCGAGGAGCTGCAGAAATACGTTGATACGCTGCTGATCATCCCAAACCAGAATCTGTTCCGCGTGGCCAACGAGAAGACCACCTTCACCGACGCCTTCGCCATGGCCGACGACGTGCTGCGCGCCGGCGTCTCCTGCATCACCGATCTCATGGTCAAGGAAGGACTCATCAATCTCGACTTCGCCGATGTCCGCACCATCATGGCCGGCATGGGCAAGGCGATGATGGGGACGGGCGAAGCGAGCGGCGACCGGCGCGCCATCGAGGCCGCAGAGGCCGCCATCTCCAATCCGCTGATCGACGACGTGTCGATGAAGGGGGCAAGCGGCTTACTTGTCTCCATCACCGGCGGCAACGACCTCACCCTTTATGAGGTTGACGAGGCGGCGAGCCGCGTGCGCGCCGAAGCCGACCCCGACGCCAACATCATCGTCGGCGCGACCTTCGACGACGAGCTCGACGGATCGATCCGCGTGTCCGTGGTGGCGACCGGCATTGGCCTTCTTGGCGCCGAGGCCGCCAGGCAAGTCATCATGCACGCGCCCCAGCAGCCCGTGATGCAGCAGGAGAGGGGCAGGCTCAGCGAGCGGCTGGCAGGCCTTGCCACGTTGCCCGGTGCTCCTGTCGATCTTGACGAGCCGAGTATCGTCCTCGCCGCCAATGAAGCTGTGAAGGAGCCGCCGGTGTGGCGCGCCCCCGGCAATGTGACGATCGAGAAACGCTCCGCGCAGGTGACGGGCATGGCGCTTCCCACGCAGCCGAAGCCCGCGTCGGCGCCACAGCCCCGGCCTTTCCAGCCGGCGCCGCCGGCGACCATCCGCCGCCCCGTGCGGCGCATGCCGAGCGTCGAGGAGCTGCCGCTTGTCGCCCAGAACGAGATCAGGGCCCAGGCGGGCCAAGTGCCTGTGGTTGGCCTTGCCGCCCAGAAGAAGAGAGTGGGCTTCCTCGAGCGGCTGGCAAATGTCGGCCGGACTCGCAAGGAAGCCGATGCTGAGATGCCGGCCAAGCGTGAGCCCGAGTTCGGCCAGACGTGGGTTGCCCCTGCGCCAGAGGCGTTCAGGCCTCAGCCGCAGCAGGCCCAGCCGCAAGCCCAAGGCAGGCTTCAGCCACAGCAACAGGTCCAGCACCAGCCCCAGCCCCAAGCCCAGCCCAGGCCCCAGCCATTAGCCCAGGCGGCAGCGCAGAAGGGCATCCGGATCGACCGGCCACGAGGCGAGCCGGCAGGCGTCGCCCCCGTGCCAAAACGGATCGAAGCGCAGCCCCGGATGCAGGCTGCCGAGATGGCTGAGGCTCCGGCCGAATCGCACATCGAGGACGACCTCGAGATTCCCGCCTTTCTCCGTCGCCGGGCGAATTGAGCTCAGACAGAAATCGTAACAGACGTGCTCATCAGTCCACCGACGAACATAGAAAGATATGGTATATCAATGTCTTAAGAGGCCACGTGGCCGGTAATACAGTGAAAGAAACCGTGATTTGTCGCTCCTCAGTCAGAGCGTTAAGGTTCTTCATAGGTTGATCGGCAGGACCAAAAAGGCACAAGCCAAGGGCTGACAAAAGCCCGGTCGAAAGTGCCCAGGGATCGCGGATCAATGGGGGGCTCGGGGTTCTCTCCTCGGGCTAGGTAGGGAACTCAAAATACGGCGGGGGCCGACGGGGGCCATGAAGGGTTTCATAGGGGCACGCCAAACCACGCTTGCCAGCGAGATTTCACTGACAGGCACGGGCGTTCACAGCGGAGCGCCAGTCTCCATCGCACTTTGTCCTGCGGACGGCGACACTGGCTTACGCTTTCTTCTCTCCAACGGCGATGCCGACGGCACCGAGATCGCCGCAGATCAGCGGTGGGTGACCGGCGTGACGCTGTGCACCGTGCTGGGTGACGGCAATGGCGCCTCTGTTGCGACCGTCGAGCACCTGCTCGCGGCTCTGCGCGGTCTCGGCGTCGACAACGCGCTGATCGAGATCGACAGCAGCGAAGTGCCGATCATGGACGGCAGCGCCTCCCGCTTTGTCGAGGCCATCGACGAGGTCGGCCTGGCCGAGCTCGACAGCCCGCGCCGCTTCCTCAAAGTGCTGAAGAAGATTCGCGTGGAGGACGGCGGCGCCTATGGCGAGCTGACCCCGCATAACGGCTTCCATCTCGACGTGGAGATCGATTTCGACACGCCGCTGATCGGGACCCAGAGGATCGATATCGACGTCAATCCCGGCTCCTTCCGCCGCGAGCTGGCCCGCGCCCGCACCTTCGGCTTCATGAAGGACGTCGAGCGGCTGTGGGCGGCTGGACTTGCCCTCGGCGCGTCTCTCGAGAACACCGTGGCCATTGGCGACGACCGCATCATCAACCGCGAGGGCTTGCGCTTCTCCGACGAGTTCGTGCGCCACAAGGCGCTCGACGCGGTGGGCGATCTCGCCCTTGCCGGCGCCCCAATTCTCGGCGCTTACCGCTCCCGCCGCGGCGGCCACCGGCTGAACGCGCTGGTGCTCAAGGCCATGTTCGCCGATGCCGACGCTTGGACGATGATCGAAGCCCCGCGCTATCGCGAGATTCGTCATGCCGAGCTCAGCCACCGTCTCGCGGCTGCGAATTTCGCCCCCGAGCGGAGCTGAACGGGCCTCGACGCCGGTCTGCCGGTCACCCTGTCATGGCCGCCAGCGCTTTTCGCGGCGCGCAGTGCTGCGGCACTTGCTAAAGCTCCGCACGGCGGCGGATCCTGTCGGCAAACCGTGCCCGCGAGCGCGCCATGAGCAAAAAAACACCATAATCAGCTAGTTGGTTGGCTGCAGTCTGCGCTAGCGTTGCTAGATCCGATGATTTTGGCGGAGGGACGGGCTTTTGGCGCGCGAGGGGGACGGTCTTTGAGGGGTAGCATGTCCGGTCCGGTCGAGCCGTTGCGAGCTCAGGGACGCCTTGGGGCCTCGGGGCGCTTTGGGGCCTCGG
>JAENXG010000395.1 GCA_016649675.1 Methyloceanibacter sp. | reverse complement strand
GGATAGAAGCGGCGCCATCACACCCATCAGCAAGGCGCTCGAGGCTTTCGACCCCGATCAGGTTCACCTCATCTGGCAGAAAGCTACCAGTCGGACGACGAGCGATCCTGAAGGGGCGATCACGGCCGCGCGCACCCTCCTCGAGACCGTCTGCAAATACATCCTCGATGACTGCAACGTGACCTATCCCGACGATGCCGATCTGCCGAAGCTTTGGGCCCTGGCCGCAGCCGAGCTGAACCTCGCGCCTCAACAGCATGACGAGAAGGTCTTCAAGGCGATCCTAGGGAACGTCCAATCAGTCGTGAACTATGTCGGCACGATCCGCAACCGGCTCGGCGATGCCCACGGTCGGGGCCGCAAGCCTACCAAGCCGAAGCCTAGGCATGCCGAACTCGTCGTCAATCTGGCTGGGGCGATGGCGACCTTTCTCATCGCCACGTGGAGAGATCGGGATTGAGTGATGCTTCGTGAACCTACCATTGAGGATTTCGCCGACTGGGTGCAGTTCCACCTCGACAAGGCGATCAAGAGCGCCCACGAGGCGTGCCAGGCGGTCGAGCGCCGGAACAACGCCAAAGGCCTTCTCAGGTCGGGCAACAACATCATCGAATGCTTTGATGCGGCCTACGGCGAGTTCGACAAGGGAGTGGAGGCAGCTCTGGGAGCACTGAGAGCCGCCATGCTGAAAGGGGTGCCCGACAAGACGTTGCTCCGCGAGACGGTCGAGAAGCAGCTGCGTCAGTTCGTACTCGATATGAAGCACGCGTCGAAGGCACCCTTATTCCGTGAGTGGGGGTTGGTGCCTCCGAAGGTCCTCAACGAATATGAAGCGGAGTTTGATAAGAAGGTCGACTTCGCTCTGCGTCACTTTGACGTTGGCCACCTGATCCCACAACCGGAAGTCCCGGCCTCGATCAGCAGTGACATCAAGATCGAGAACATGATCGGCAGTGTCATCCAGCAAGGCACCACGGGCTCGAACCAGACCGCCTCGGTCACCATCGACTTTGCCGCCGCACGGGACCGCCCTTAAGACCCTTGAGAAGACCCTGAGCGAGCATCCTGCCCCGCCAGAGGCCGCCGCCGAGATCGAGCCAGAGATCCAAACGATCAAAGCTCAGCTTGCCAAAGCACAGCCCTCAGTGGCCATCCTGAGGGAAGCAGGACGTTCCCTGCGGAGTATTTCGGAGGGCGTAGCTGGCGGGCTCCTCGCGCCTCACGTCCTCACGGCCATCGGCGCGCTTTTGTCGTTGCTCGGCCTTCATTGACCGGACCGCAGTGATACCGTTGGTGAATGGGCTCATGCCTTCAATGCGGCCATAGTCACGATCTCGTCCATCAGGTTGCGCGTGATTGTCGCGCCGTTGGCGAAGTGGTGCCGCCCGATCTCCGCGACCGGCGCCTCTCGCCCTCTCGGGCCTTCGACATTAATGCGCCTCGACTCGCCGGGAGACAGATGGATCGGATTCCTTGAGCTCTGGATGGGCTCGCTGGAACCGATTGTCCGCCTCGGTTTCGGCGGCGCCTTGGGTGAGCGCGGTAATCGTGTAGCGTTGCACCTCCGTGCCGTCCTTCTCATAGCAGACGGTATAAGCCTGTTTCATAGGTGGCCGTCCCATTGCACGTCCTCCATCATGTCGATGTCGCTAAGCATATAGGATTACGAGGCGTGGATTCGACACGCGTCCGCTCCCCTACCCCGCGGCAGCGACGGCCTTGGCGGGGCGCACCAGCGCCGCATAGTCGTCCATCAGATTGCGCGTGATGTCGCCGATGGCGAATTTGTATTGCCCGATCTCGACGACCGGCGTCACCTCGGCGGCGGTGCCGGTGATGAAGCATTCGGAGAACTCGCTGAGCTCCTCTGGCAGGATCGCGCGCTCGATGACTTTCAAGCCCCGCTGCTTGGCGAGCCCGATCACCGTGCGCCGCGTGATGCCGTCGAGGAAGCAATCGGGAAGCGGCGTATGCAGCATGCCATCCTTGACGAAGAAGATGTTGGCGCCCGTCGCCTCGGCGATCTGCCCGCGCCAGTCGAGCATCAGCGCGTCGGCATAGCCTGCGCGCTCGGCCTTATGCTTCTCGATGGTGCAGATCATATAGAGCCCGGTCGCCTTGCTCTTGACCGGAGCCGTGCGCGGGTCGGGCCGGCGGTAATGCGCGAAGGTGAGCTTCAGACCTTTGGTGCGTGCCGCCGGATCGAAATACGATCCCCAGTCCCAGGCGGCGATGGCGACATTGGTCTTGGTCGCTTGCGCCGCGACGCCCATCTGCTCGCTGCCCCGCCAGGCGATCGGGCGCACATAGGCGTCGGTCAGCTTGTTCGCCCGCAGCACCTCGCGCGCCGCCTTGTCGAGCTCGGCCACGGAATAGGGAACCTCAAAATCGAGGATCTTGGCCGACTCGTGCAGGCGCTGCGTGTGCTCGTTGAGCTTGAAGATGCTGCCGTCATAGGCCCGCATCCCCTCGAACACGGCGCTCGCGTAATGCAGCCCGTGCGTCAGGACGTGGACCT
>JAENXG010000117.1 GCA_016649675.1 Methyloceanibacter sp. | reverse complement strand
TTATATCCGATGAACGGCGAGAGGCGTGGCGTCTTTACAACGCATGCTCGGCCCTCCCGCAAAAGGGGCGTGCTTCTGCGACCTCATTGGCCGACCATCGGGGCCTGGGCCGGCGCTAAAGATGAGCAATCCTTAAGGTGTCCGCGCCTGACTAGCCCTGGTTTTGCTTGAACCTCGCGCCTACCTTGTCTGCGACACAAACCTCGGCATCCTCAGCAAAAAGCAGAATGGAGCAGATGACGTGACGGAGACCTCGAACCGCCTCTGCCGCGCGCTTAAGATCGGGGCGCTTGTTGCGTTCCTCGTTTTGCCAGGGGCTGCCTTCTCCCAAGAATTAGCGCCGTCGCCGCAGACGAGCGGTACGGCCGAGCCGGCTGCCGGCGAGGAGCACGCGCAAGCCAAGGTTCCGGCGAAAGAGGCCGAAACCCCACTCCTGCCGCCGGCTTCAACCACCCATCACACCATCAGCCTTGGTGGCGAGGCGATTTCCTACAGCGCCAAGGCCGGCACGATCCCGCTTCACGATGTCCATGGGAAGACGCTCGCGACCGTCTTCTACGTCGCCTATGTGCGGGAACCACAAGACACCAAGCGGCCGGTCACCTTTGTTTTCAATGGCGGTCCGGGCGCCGCATCGGCCTATCTCCATCTCGGCGGCCTCGGGCCCAAAGCCGTCGAGGTGAACGCCAAGGGAGAGTTGCTCGGTCCCCCTCCCCGGCTCGTCGACAATGATTCGAGCTGGCTCGATTTCACCGATCTCGTCTTCGTCGACCCGGTCGGCACGGGCTATAGCCGCGCCAGCGAAGGCAAGGACGAGAGCGATTTCTGGAGTGTCGAGCACGACACCGACTCGCTTGCCGATTTCATCCGGCTCTATCTCATCGACGCCGCGCGCATGACCTCGCCGGTGTTCCTGGCGGGCGAAAGCTATGGCGGCTTCCGCGCGGCGACCATCACCCGCGCGTTGCAGAAGGCGGGCAGCGTCTCGCCGAGCGGCCTCGTGCTCATCTCGCCGGCGCTCGAATTCGCGATACTGAATGGCGAGGATTACGACCCGCTGTCCTGGGCCCTCGCGCTCCCCTCTTTTGCCGCCGTCAATCTCGAGAGCAAGGGCGTGACGGGACGCGAGGCGCTTTCGAGCGCGCTCAAGGACGCCGAGCGTTACGCGATGTCTGACTATCTTGTGGCGCTTGCGTCCGGCGCCGAGAAAGGGAGCGCGCTCGCGAGCGGGACCGTGGCAGAGCTCACCGGGCTGCCGCCCAACATCGTGCGGCAGAATCGTGCGCGCATCCCGCCCGGGCTCTTCATCAAGGAATTCGACCGCGCCCATGGCCAGGTGCTGAGCCGTTACGACGGCAGTGTGAGCGGTCCGGACCCCAACCCGGCCAGCGCCTGGCCGCATGGACCCGACCCCGTGCTCGATTCGACTGTGCCCCTGTGGACCGGCGCCTTCGTCCAATATGCCCAAGGAGAGCTTGGCTATAAGACCAACGCGACCTACCGGCTGCTCAATCGCGACGTGCGGTCCAAATGGGACTTCGGCACCAGCCCGACGCACCAGGGCTACGCCGGGGTGCTCAACGATATTCAGGATGCCCGCGCTACCAACCGGACGCTCGAAGTGCTCATTGCCGCGGGCTACACGGACCTGATCACCCCCTATCTCGCGCCGGCCTATCTCGTGAACCAGCTCACCCCCCTCGCAGGCGCAAGCAAGATCACGGTCGAGGATTACGCCGGCGGCCATATGCTTTATCTCCGCCCCGATTCCCGCCGCGCCCTGAAAGACGACGCCGAGGCGATGTTCGAAAGGGCCCTGAAGTCTTCGCCCCAAGGCTAACAGCACGGGTATTGCTTAGGCTCTCGCTCGCGGGTGTGTCCCCTGGCCTGATCGGCTAAGATGTCGATTCTGGCGCAAGGCACCGAGGGACCGGCCATGTCGATTCGCAGCGCAACTCTCAGCTCGCTCTTGCTGATGGCGGCGGTCTCGCTCGCTTTCGCCGAGGACCAGCCGACGACGCCGCCAGTGGCGCCGGAGGAGCCGCAATGGACCGAGTTTCAATCGCCGGAGCGGGGCTTCGCCGTGTCCTTCCCCGGTGCGCCCAAAGTGACGAGCGCGCCGGTTGAGGGGCAGAACCCGCTTCTGCAGCACGATTTCCAGGTGAATGTCGGTGAGGATGTCTACACCGTGGTGGTGTTCGAATATCCGGCGGGCAAGGCGCCGAACCCGCCCGACACTGATTTTTACGTCAAGCTCGTGAACGCCTACGCCAAAGGTAGCGAATCTCGTTTGCGCAAGCGGGGACCGGCGACCATTGCCGGACGCCCCGGTTTTGAGGCGATCGCCGACGACGGCAAAGGCAAGCTCAATCACCTCGTCGATGTGGTTCCGGCCGGAGACCGCATCTACATGCTGGCCACTGCCGGCCCCAAAAATCACGCCACCGGCGACGATGCCGAACGCTTCCGCGATTCCTTCCGCCTGCTCGGCGATCCGCCGCAATCGCAGACTGCGGCCGATCCTCCGGCGCAGTAGCGTCGCCTGCTCTCGACCGTTAAGGCGCCCTCGGCCGGGTGGCCTCGCAGGCGGTTGCCTTGCGCGCATTGTATATGGTGATAATATACATCGATGTTCGACCTCGCGCGCGTCGTCGGCTTCGACTGGGACGACGGCAACGCGGGCAAGAACCTCAAGAAGCATGGGGTGAGCCAGCGTGAAGCTGAAGAGATTTTCCAGGATCCGCGCCTTAGGGTCTTGGTCGACGAGAGGCACAGCGGCGACGAAAAGCGTTTCCACGCTTACGGAGAAGCTTCCGCCGGCCGCAAGTTACAAGTCAGCTTCACCCTGCGGGGCGATGGTACCCTGATCCGCGTGATTTCAACCCGCCCCATGAGCCGCAGAGAAAGAGCCCGTTATGAAGAAGCTTAAGCCCGTGCCCCGCTTCCGCAGCGAAGCGGAAGAGCGCGCCTTCTGGGAGAGCCACGACACGGCCGATTACTTCGACTTGAGCAAGGCGGAGCGCGTGAGCTTTCCCAATCTCAAGCTCTCGACGCAGTCCATTTCGCTGCGCCTCCCGCAGGGTCTGCTGGATCGCATCAAGATCGCCGCCAACAAGCGCGACGTGCCCTACCAGTCGCTGATCAAGGTCTGGCTCGCCGAGAAGGTGGACGCGGAGTGATGTCGATCCGCTAGGCCGACGCCGGCTTGCGCAGCTCCTCGACGAAGCTCTGTACGTCGGCCGATGGGGCAGCTGTGAAGAGGCTCGCCCCGATCGTCACCAGGAAACCGATGGGGACGGCAAAGACCGCGGCGAAGGCTCGGCTGATCCCCCACCAATTGGCCACGCCCCGCGCCGTCTCTTCCCACGCCGCCAAGGCCGCGTCCCTCGCCCCTGGATCCGTCAGATAGTAGCTCTGACGGAGCGCCGTATAGGCTGCCGCCTGATCGTCCGTGGCGTTGGAGAGGAAGCTCGACGTCTCGTAGAAGGCGAACGGGATATAGCGCGGCGCCAGCATGTAATAGAGACACACGCCGAGCCCCACGATCATGCCCGCCAGCGCGCCCTCTCCGGTGGCGCGCTTCCACCAGATCCCGAGAAGGAGCGCAGGCAGAAGCGCGCTCGCCGCAAGCGAGAAGGCTGCGCCGGTCATCGCCAGCATTGCCTCCGGCACGGCGAGCGCCGCAGTGGCGGCAAGGGCCGCCACGAGCACGAGCGCGGCACGCGCGGCAAGCAGCCGCCGCTCCGTGGGCGCGGTGTGGTGCAGGCTCTTATAATAGATGTCGTAGGAAAGCCCGTTGGCGATGGCGAGGACAAGACCACTCCCGAGTGCGAGGCAGGCCGCGATCCCACCGCTGGCGAGCAGGCCGAACAAGACCATCGCCTCTGGATCGGGCGAGACGGGCGCTTGGCCGAACAGCGGAAGGTAGGCCGGCGCGGTAAGGCAAAGGACGGCGGTAAAGGGCAGCGCCAGCAGAAACGATGTCCGCGCGCCCTGAACCGACGGCGTGGTGAGGCTCCGCATCAGGAGATGAGGGAGCGACGCGACCCCTGCGGCAAGACAGAAGACGAGCGCAAAGCGGTTGGCGGGGTCCTCCGCCGCAAACGGCTTGAGCCTGAACGTCGAGACCGCCTCGTCGAAGCCGATGGCATCGAGGCTCGGCACTGTCGCTCCATGCTGCCATAGCAGGATCAACAGCGCGGCAATGGAGGCGCCGAGCAGCACGACGTATTGGGCGACTTGCGCGCGACCGGCCGAGCGCATGCCGCCGGGGAAGGTGCAGAAGAGGAGCATCGCCACGCTAAAAGTGATGCCCGTGCCGGCATCGATGGCGAAGACCCGCATGGCGATGAGGCCGACGGCCAAGATCGTCAAGGCGAGAGCGGGAAAGGAGCACAGGATGATCGCGAGCACGGCGAGCGGCCGCACCGCAGTCCCGCCGAACCGCTCGCCGAGAAAGTCGGGAACGGTATAGCCGCCGAACTTGCGGAGATAAGGCGCCAGCACGAGCGCAATCAGGACCACGCCCGCTGCCCCGCCAAGGAGAAGCGAGGCGCATCCCTCCCATCGCTCGCTGAGCACGCCGGCGAGCCCGGCATAGGCAAGGACCGCGATGAAGCAAGCGGCGATCGCCATGCCATTGAACATGGCAGGCACCAGCCGCCCCGCGACGTAGAAGTCCGAGATCGGCCGCTTCAAGGCGACGGCGCCTGCCCTGGCGTAGATCGCCAACACCACCAGCACCAAGATTTGGATCGTCAGCGTCGCCCGCCTCCCTTGTTAACGCGCTACTTGAGCGCCTTGTTAATGCGCTACCGCGCTTCGCGCTATTTGAGCGCCTTGTTAATGCGCTACCGCGCTCCGCGCTACTTGAGCGCCTGTTTCCCCGCGATCTCGCGCAGGAGCTGGGCAAACTGACTGAAGTCGGCCTTGCGTGGCGATGTCTTGCGCCAGGCCAGCCCGATCTGGCGCTTTGGCTCGGGCGCCGGGAAGCGTAACAGGCGGATGTCGCTGCGGGTATGGATCTCGCTCGCGATCGCCATCTCCGGCAAGAGCGTGATGCCGTAGCCGTTGGCCACCATCTGCACGATCGTGGCGAGGCTCGACGCGCCGAAGCTGTCGCGCGCCTCCGGCGTCAGCATATGGCAATAGGAGAGCGCCTGATCGCGCAGGCAATGGCCCTCCTCGAGCAGGAGGAGGCGCTCTTGCGCCAGCATGCTTGCGCTTGCATGACGAAGCCGCTTGTTGCGCGGGCTCGCCTTGGTGGCGAGGATGAACCTGTCGTCGAAGAGATAGAGGGTCTCCACCTCAGGATCGTCGATGGGAAGGGCGACAAGAATAAGGTCGAGGTCGCCGGTCACGAGCTCGTGGACGAGATTTCCGGTCACCGACTCGCGCAGCTGCAGGTTGAGCGCGGGAAAGCGCCGCTGCAGCTCGGGCAGCGCCGACGGCAAGAGATAGGGCGCGATCGAGGGGATCGCGCCGAGCTTCAGCACCCCCGACAGCACCCCTTCTTGGTGCCTCGCATAATCGAGCAGGTCACGCACCGAGGCGAGGATGGTCCGCGCCCGCCGGGCGATCTCCTCGCCTTGCTCGGTCAGCTCAATCCCCGATTTCCGCCGCTCGACGAGGCTGACCTGCAGCTCGTCCTCGAGCTCCTTGATCTGCATGCTGAGCGCCGGCTGGCTGACGGCGCAAGCCGCCGCAGCATGGCCGAAATGGCGGGTTTCCGCCAAGGATTCGAGGTAGCGCAGTTGTCTCAGCGAAACCATGTCGATAAGGCGCCCTTATCCTTCGTATAAGGAAATACGATTGGAAGTTATCACAGTCGGCAACGATACTCAAAGCGCAGGACCGGGCAGCCGAAATCCGGGTTCGCAAAACGCTCGGCTGAACCGGCCCGTTGCTTGGCTTAACTCGCGGAAGGAGAGCCTGAATGCGTGAGTGGCACAAGCCGACGATTGAGGAGACGGAGTCTGGCATGGAAGTTACGAGCTACCTGCCGGCGGAGCTGGATCGCGCCTGATCCGCTTTCTCATCTCGGAAGAAAACGAGCGGCGATCAGGCGCGAGCCAGGTCGCCGTTTCGCTTTAGGCGGCGATCGCTGGGGATGGCTTGAGGGTATCTTTGGAGGGCGGCTCGCGCTTCCGGATGGCGTGCTCGCCCGGCTTCGACTATCCTTGCAACGTGGTTGCCAAATCTTCCGTTCAGATTTTCTTAATGTGGCATCCAGGTCCTGTTCATGCACAGGTCATACAACTCTCATTTGTGCCTCCCTATATAAAGCTGCCGAATTATGCTTGGCGGCGGGAGCGTTTCTTCTAGGCGTGAGCAGCCGTTGACGCGCATCAAAGCGGTCGCTTCTCTACCAACCGCTACGCGGGTTCCTTATCAGGCACTGGGTAAAGCGAGAGGTAATGCCGTGACCAAGATCATGAGCCCCGAGGAACTCGAGCAGGAGCTTCGCGCCATCGGCGCCGAGCGCTATCACGATAAGCATCGCTTCCATCAGCTGCTGCACGGGGGCAAGCTCGATAAGGGCCAGGTGCAGGCCTGGGCGCTCAACCGCTACTGCTATCAGTCCGCCGTGCCGCGCAAGGACGCGGCCCTGATGAGCCGCTGCCATGACCGCCAGCTCAGGCGCGACTGGATCCATCGGATCATGGACCATGACGGCTTCGGCGAGGAGGAAGGCGGCATCGAGCGCTGGCTCGTGCTGACCGACGGGCTTGGACTCGACCGGGACTATGTCGTCTCCATGAAGGGCGCCCTCCCCGAGACCCGCTTTGCCGTGGAGGCCTACGTCAACTTCGTGCGGGAGAAGACCCTCGTCGAGGCAGTCGCCTCCTCGCTTACCGAGCTGTTTGCACCCAAGATTCACAGAGAGCGCATCTCCGGCATGCTGGAGAACTACGACTTCATCAGCGACGGGGTCATGCAATATTTCAAGCGCCGCCTGACGCAGGCGCCCGACGATGCCGCCTTCGCGCTCGACTATGTGAAGCGCAACGCGCGCACGCCCGAGGCGCAGAATGCCGTTCTCGAGGCGCTGAGGTTCAAATGTAGTGTGCTTTGGGCGCAGCTCGATGCGCTGCACGTGGCCTATGTCGAGCCGGGGATGATCCCGCCCGGCGCCTTCGTGCCGGCCAAAGCGTGATGAACGACGCCGCGTCACCTGCACGCCTCATCGTCGGACAGGAGACGCGGCCCTATCTACCGCCCTATTTGAAGCTTCGCCATGACGCGGGGCGGGGGCGATGGGTGCTGCTGGCGCCGGAGCGAATTCTGACGCCTGACCAAACCGCTGTCGCCGTGCTCAAGCTCTGCGATGGCAAAAGAACCGTGGAGGACATCGTCGAGGCCCTCGCCAAGGAGTATTCGGCACCGGCGGACGTGATCCGCACCGACGTGCTCGACCTGCTCCAAGGCCTGGCAGACAAGGGGTTTATCAAAGGATGAGCGCGACCGAATTGAACGGCAATGGGCATTGTCAGTCCGTCAGCGTCGATGACGAGCCGACGGCAGGCGTGGTCGGCACGACCGGCGCGACCGCGGCGCTGTGCGCACTCGCGCCTGTGGGTCTCCTCGCCGAGCTGACCCATCGCTGTCCGCTGCAATGCGCCTATTGCTCAAATCCGCTCGAGCTTGAGCGCGTCAACAAGGAGCTCTCCACCGAGACGTGGGTCTCGGTGATGCGCCAAGCCGGCGAGATGGGCATCCTGCAGGTGCATC
>JAENXG010000277.1 GCA_016649675.1 Methyloceanibacter sp. | reverse complement strand
CCTCAATATGGACGTGCCGATCTCGCTTGCCATCGTGCTTGCCACCGGCATGAGCCTCTACCAGACGATGCGCGGCAGCGATCAGGTCTATTTCGATGCCGCCGTCTCGTTGCTGTTCTTCCTGCTCATCGGCCGCTTCCTGGATGAGTCCTTGCGCGTGCGCGCTCGCGGCGAGGCGCAGAATCTGCTGAGCTTGCAGAGTGGGATTGCGACGCTCATCGAGCCTGACGGGTCGCAGCGTGCATTGCCGGCCCATGCGCTCCGCCCCGGCGACCGGCTGCTTGTCACCACTGGCGAGCGGGTTGCCGCCGACGGCGTGGTGCTGGCCGGAACCGGTCAGATCGATCAGAGCCTCATCACCGGTGAGACGGCGCCTTTGACCGTAATCCCGGGTGAGGAGGTGTATGCGGGCACGCTCAACCTGACGAGACCGCTGCAAATCGAGGTGCGCGCGGCCGACAGCGCGACGCTGCTGGCCGAGATCGGCCGGCTGATGCTCGCGGCCGAGCAGGGCAAGGCGCGCTACCGCAGGCTTGCCGACCGGGCAGCGCAGATCTACGCGCCTGCCGTGCATGGCTTGGGGCTTGCGACCTTCCTTGGCTGGCTTCTGGCCGGCGCGACTTGGCAGACGGCTTTGACCTATGCCATCGCCGTGCTCATCATCACCTGCCCCTGCGCGCTTGCGCTTGCCGTGCCGGCCGTGCAGATCGCCGCAGCGAGCCGCCTGTTCCGCCGCCGCATCATCGTCAAGGCCGCCGACGGGCTCGAGCGCATCGCCGAGACCGACATGGTGGTGTTCGACAAGACCGGCACGCTCACGCTTGGGCGCCCTGAGCTCCTCGACGAGGAGACGATCCCCGACAATATCTTGGCGGCGGCGTCCGGGCTTGCCGCGGCGAGCCGCCATCCTTATGCGCGCGCCATCGTCGAGGCAGCCGAGAAGCGACTTGGAAGCGTGATGCTCGCCTCCGGCATCGAGGAGACGCCGGGGGAGGGTCTTGCGCGCTCATCGCCGGAGGGGGACGAGCGTCTCGGCTCGGCCGCGTGGTGCGGGGTGGAGAGCGGCGGGGAGGAGAGCGAAGTTTGTTACCGGCGAGGCGACGGTCAACCGGTTCGCTTCCGTTTCGCCGATCGCTTGCGGAGCGATGCGGCGGAGGTCGTAGCGGCTCTGGCGCGCCAAGGTTATCGGCTTGCCCTGCTGTCCGGTGACCGCAGCGCCGTGGTCGAAAGGATTGCGAGCGCGGTCGGCATCGAGACTTGGCGTGCCGAGCTGAAGCCCGCCGGCAAGATCGCCTGGCTCGACGCCCGCAAGCAAGAAGGCCGCAAGGTGCTTATGGTCGGCGACGGGCTCAACGATGCGCCGGCGCTCGCCGCCGCTCATGCCTCCATCTCTCCGGCGACCGCTGCCGATATCAGCCAGCGCGCCGCCGATTTCGTCTTTCAAGGCGAGAAGCTCGCTCCCGTGCTGGAGGCCATCGCCACGGGCAAGCGGGCGAGATCCATGGCCTTGCAGAACTTCTCCGTCGCCTTCGTCTACAACGTCATCTGTGTGCCGCTCGCCATGGCGGGCTTGGTCACGCCGCTGATCGCCGCCATCGTCATGTCGACCTCCTCGATTCTCGTCACGGCCAATGCGGCGCGGCTTGCGGGGAGGGGAGGGCCATGACGGCGCTCGCCTGGCTCGTGCCGGCTGCGCTCCTGCTCGGCGGTCTCGGGCTTGTCGCCTTTCTCTGGGCGCTTCGCTCAGGCCAGTTCGAGGACCTCGAAGGCGCCTCCTACCGCGCGCTCGAGGACGATCCTCCGGACGACCAAGACCGCGCCAAACCATGACTGGCCTCAAGGACATCAACTATGTCCTCGCCAAGCTCGCCTTTATGCGTTCGGAGCGGATTTGGCCGAATGGCCTGCGCTATCTGTGGACCGATGCCTTCGGCCTCGTCCTTCTCGTCTCCCTCTATGAAGAGCTGAAGGAGGAGCGGTTCCTCGACGAGGCCGAGTGGCTGGTGGCCGAGGTCGACCGCGTGCTCGGGCGGAAGCGCGGCATTCGCATCGGCGAGGAGGCCGACCGCGACGGCCAATATTTCCACTACCTCTCCATGTGGCTCTTTGCCCTCGCCGTGCTCGGGCGGCTCAAGCCCGCTTATCGCGAGCGCGGCGTGGCCCTGGCGCGCGACATCCATGGCCCATTCGTCGTGCCCGGCCGCGGCGTCCTGTGGAAGATGAAAGAGGATTTGAGCGGGCCCTATCCCGGCTACGGCTTCGGCGCGCTCGACGCTTTCGACGGCTATGTGTCCTACCGCCTCCTGGACGAACAGGCCTTGGCCCCCGAGATCGCCGAGATGGGCGAGATCATCGACAGGACGGCGAGCAATCTCGTCATAACCCAGGATCTCGGGCTCGGCATGATGCTGTGGATGACGCATTTCTTCCCAGAGGAGCCATGGGCCGAGCAACAAAAGCAGCGCTCGCTTGCCATGCTCGACCGGATGTGGGTGGAGGACGGCTATTTCGCGCGAGAGCCTTATCTGCCGGAGGTGCGCTTCGCCTTCACCAATTACGGCGTCTCGGTGGGCTTGCAGGGGGCCGGCGCCATGGCGGACCGTGTGGAGCGGCTCAACGCCTATTTCGAACGCTACCGGTCCGGCGACGAATATGACCGCGCCGCCATTACCCATGTGATGGCGTGTAGCTCGCATTTCCCCGGGTTGTTGTTGCGGCAATAGCGATCCGCCAGCCTCAAGAAGGCAATGCGAGCGGATTTTTCCACCTTGCGAGGAGGGACGGCACGCATCAGACTCCCGCTTGCCATTGACGCGGAGCCATGGGGAAAGCGGGAGCGGAGCCTTGTCGCAAGTCGATCAGACCGTGGCGGCCCGGGTCTCCCTGTCCGGGAGAAAGACGCTGCCGAGCGCGCTCGCCTCGGCGAGGCGCTTCCCTTGGGGCTCGATCGCGGCGGTTCTCGCCTTCTTGTTGATGATCATGGTCGCCGTAGGCTTTAGCTGGGTCGACGTCGATCCCGATGAAGCGGTCGGCAGCCTGGGCGCCCAATGGCTGTCGGGCATTGCCGACTTCCTCGGCAATTTCTACAGCGATCTCACGCTTCAGATTCTGTTGGGCATGGCGCTGCTCGGATTCGCGCTGGAGAGGCTCATCCCCGCGCGTGCCCAACCAGGGTCAAATAGATTTCTCAATATCCCCTACAGCGCATTGGTGCTGTTGTTCGTCGGAGCCATCTTTCCGCTGCAGATCCTCATCGCCGAGACGGTGACTGGATGGATCGGCGTCAGGAACATCTTCGATCTCACCTTCAACACCGGCGGGTCGATCCCGCTCGTGGTCGTGGCCATGGTGGTCGAGGCGCTCGTGGTCGATTTCTTCTTCTACTGGTTCCACCGCTGCCAGCACACCGTCGAGGTGATGTGGCAGGTGCATATGCTGCATCACACCGATATGGCGCTTAACGTGACGACAACCCACCGCGTCCATTTCCTGGAGCACCTGCTCACGCCGTTCTTCATGATTACGCCGATCATGCTCCTGTTCGAGCTGCCAGACCGCGACATCTACTGGATCGCGCTGGCGCCGTCGGTGTGGTCCTATGTGGTCCACGCCAATATCCGGGTCGGGTT
>JAENXG010000370.1 GCA_016649675.1 Methyloceanibacter sp. | reverse complement strand
TCGACCGGACCGCGGCCGTCGGCCGGGATCTTGTCTGCGCTGTCGGCCAGGAACTTCTCCGTGGAGTAGACGAGCTGCTCGGCGGTGTTGCGGGTCTCGGCCTCCTCGCGGCGGGCCTTGTCCTCGGCCGCGTGCGCCTCGGCCTCCTTGACCATGCGGTCGATCTCGTCCTTCGGCAGCGCGGAGCCATGGCGAGCTTGGCGTATTCAGATATTGCATTACGCCGGGTTCAGTCATGTTCCGCGCCTTGCAGCAGGCCCTGCAACCAAGGGACGGGCTGCTCGAATGGCTGCCCATCGGCGTCTACGCCTGCGATGCCGAAGGCTATCTCGTCCAATATAACCGCCGAGCCGCCGAGCTCTGGGGCCACGCTCCCAGTGTTGGCAGTCGGCAACATCGTTTCTGCGGCGCCCATCGGGCCTATGGCTCGAATGGCGAGCCGCTCACTTCGTCGGATGCTCCCATGGCCGAGCTCCTCGCGAGCCAGCGTCCGATCCGCGACCAGGAGCTGGTTGTGGAGCGTCCCGACGGCAGCCGGCTGACCCTCCTCGCCAATCTCGATCCTCTGTTCGACGAGGACGGCCGTCTCGTCGGCGGCGTCAATTGCTTCCAGGACATCACGGCGCGCAAGGAAGCCGAGGATCGCTTGCAGCAACGCGAGCAGTGGTATCGCGACCTGCTCGAAGCCCTCCCGGCGGCCATCTACACGACCGACGCCGAAGGGCGCATCAGCTTCTTCAATCAGGCCGCTGCCGATCTCGCCGGACGCCGCCCCGTCCTTGGCAGCGAGGCTTGGTGCGTGAGCTGGAAGCTTTATGGGCCCGACGGCGCGCCGATCGCGCATGAGGATTGTCCCATGGCGACGACGCTGAAGACGGGGAGCCCCGTGCGCGGGACGGAGAAGATCGCTGAGCGCCCCGACGGCACCCGTGTGCCGATCCTGCCTTATCCGACGCCGCTGCGCGATGCCCAAGGCAAGCTGATCGGCGCCGTGAACATGCTCGTCAACATCACCGAGCGGAAGGAGGCCGAGGAAGCGAAGACGCTGCTCTTGCGTGAGCTCGCCCACCGCGTCAACAACACCTTCGCCGTGATCCTTGCCGTCCCAGCAGAGCCTGCGCGCGGCGCCTTCGGCCGAAGCGTTTGCCGAGACCTTCACCGGCAGGCTGCAGGCTCTTGCCCAGGCTCACAGTCTCCTCCTTGCCAAGGACTGGGCGGGCGCCGATCTCGGCGAGCTTGCCGAAGGACAGCTTGCGCCGTTCTGTCTTGAGGGAGACGATCGTCTCACGATCGACGGGCCGAAAGTGACGCTCGTCCCGACGCAAGCGATTGCGCTCGGCGTGGTGCTGCACGAGCTTGGCACCAATGCTGCCAAATATGGCGCGCTCTCCAACGCTGACGGCAAGGTCGAACTGAGCTGGAAGTTCGCCGCCAATCGCGTTTCTCTCACCTGGACGGAGCGCTATGGGCCACCTGTCACCCCGCCCTCGCGCCGGGGCCTCGGCAGCAAGCTGATCAAGCGCGGCCTTCCCAACGCCGACATCGATTGGCGGTTCGAGCCCGAGGGCGTCGTCTGCACCATCGATCTTCCCCTCGACGAGCGAAGGTCGGCCAACGGCACGGCCGTGCGGGCACCCTCCGCCGCGTCACCGGCAATGCGCCCTGCCAACGGCCACGCCGTCTGAACGGCCGCCTCATCGGTCTTCGCATCCGGGCTTGACCCCTCTCGTGTTGCGGGAGAGGCTTTGCGTCGCCACAACGAGGAGGATCACCATGTGCGAGCAGTGCTGCCGGGCTCAGCGTTCGACTTTGTCGCGGCGAAGCGTCATGGCGGGGGCCGCTTCGCTCCTCGCGGCGAGCGCGCTCCCCTTCGCCCGCGCCCGCGCCGACCAGCCGATATTGTCGGAACCGGCGCCGAACGCCATCCCTCCCGCCGAGGCGCTCGACCGGCTGATGCAGGGCAATATCCGCTACGTGGCGAACGACCCGACGGAAAAGGACTTCTCGGCAGGACGCGCCGCGCGGGTAAAGGCGCAATACCCGATTGCCGCGATCCTGAGCTGTTCCGACAGCCGCGTGGCGCCTGAGCTCGCCTTCGACCAAGGGCCTGGCGATGTCTTCGTCGTGCGCGTCGCCGGCAACTTCGTCAACGACGACGGACTGGCGAGCCTAGAATACGCGGTGAATTTCCTGGGCGTGCCGCTGCTCATGGTCCTCGGACATTCGAACTGCGGAGCTGTGGGCGCCGCGATCAAGGTGGTGATGGAACGCGCCGAGCTGCCGGGACATCTGCCTGAGCTCATCAAGGCCATCGAGCCGGCGGTCATCGCTGCGCATGGGCGCCATCCCGGCGATTTGCTCGCCGCTGCCATCGAGGAGAACGTGCGCGTCAACGTGAAGCGGCTGATCGACGACGCGCCGATCCTTTCCGACGCCCTTGCCGCCAAGAAGATCGCGGTCGCCGGCGGCGTCTACGATCTCGCCACCGGCAAGGTCGGGCTGATCTGAGCTTAGGGGGAGTCCGAAAATTCCATGGAAGACACGTTAGAGCGCTGGCGGTCTGAGAAGACCGCGTCCTATCTCTCAAGCGCCGTTGCCGCTGCCGAGCCTGATCCCGCCAAGGCGGCGCTGTTCAGAGAGATGGCCAATGCCGCCGAGACGCAGGCCGCAATCCTGGCGAAGGAC
>JAENXG010000571.1 GCA_016649675.1 Methyloceanibacter sp. | reverse complement strand
CAGGCACCAGTCCCTCGCAATTCTTGGCGATCATCGACAGCGAGCGCTGAGCGAGATTGCCGAGATCGTTGGCGAGATCGGCGTTGATGCGTTGCACGATGCCGTCGCGGCTGTAATTGCCGTCCTGGCCGAACGGCACCTCGCGCAACAGAAAGTAGCGGAGCTGATCGGCGCCGTAATCATTAGCGAGCACGAAGGGATCGACGACATTGCCGACCGACTTCGACATTTTCTCCCCGCGATTATAGAGAAAGCCATGGCCGAAGACGCGCTTCGGCGGCGCGATACCGGCCGACATTAAGAACGCCGGCCAGTAGACGGCGTGAAAGCGGATGATGTCCTTGCCGATAATATGCACGTCGGCCGGCCAATAGCGCTTGAACTTGAGGGACGCCTCGTCGGGGAAACCGACTCCGGTGAGATAGTTGGTGAGCGCGTCCACCCACACATACATGATGTGCTTCGGATCGCCCGGGACAGGAATGCCCCAGTCGAAGGTGGTGCGCGAGATCGAGAGATCCTGAAGCCCGCCGCGCACGAAGCTCTTCACCTCGTTCGCCCGCGTCTCCGGGCCGATGAACTCCGGATGGGAGTCGTAATAGGCGAGCAGCTTGTCCTGATAGGCGGACAGCTTGAAGAAATAGCTCTCCTCTTCGACCCACTCCACCGGCGTCCCTTGCGGCGAGAGCTTCCGCCCGTCCGCCGCCTCCTTCAGCTCGCTCGCGTCGTAATAGGCTTCGTCGCGCACCGAGTACCAGCCGGCATATTTGTCGAGATAGATGTCCCCCGCTGCCTGCATGCGCCGCCACAGCTCCTGGCAGGCGCGGGCATGGCGCGCTTCCCGTGTGCGGATGAAATCGTCGTTCGAGCAATTGAGCACCCGCACCATCTCGCGGAACTTCGGCGTGTTGCGATCGGCAAGCTCTGCCGGCGTGATCCCTTGCGCCTTCGCCGTCTGCAGCATCTTGACGCCGTGCTCGTCGGTGCCGGTCAGAAAGAACACGTCGTGGCCCTGCAACCGCCGGAAGCGAGCCAGCGCGTCGGTGGCCACGGCCTCATAGGCATGGCCGATATGGGGCGCATCGTTCGGATAGGAGATGGCAGTGGTGATGTAGTAGGCCTTCGTCTCTGCCATGGCGGCAGGAATAGCCTCGCCCGTGGCCTCCCGCAAGCTTGCTCGCATCTCTCGCTAAACAGGATGTTCGCGGGCGAGGAGTTGCAGCCGGAACCAGGCATCGAGCACCAGGAGGCTGCGATCGAGGTTGAGCGCAAAGGCCTCGGCCCTGGCCTCCGAGATCGCCTCCCAGGCTTCCGCCCAATAAGCGAGATTGGCCGGGGAAATGAGGCGCTTGGCGAGCCCTTGCTCCTCGTTCGTTGCTCCCTCGCCCGTGGCGCCGAAGCGGATGAGGCGCTCGATAAGACCGAGCAGGAGCGCGAGGAAGAGTTCGAGCCGCTCCGTATCGCCTGCGCCTGACAGCCGCTCGACCTGCCGATGCAAATGCGGCCCGTCCAGCTCGGGCAGCATGGCGAAGGCGGCGAGCATCT
>JAENXG010000572.1 GCA_016649675.1 Methyloceanibacter sp. | reverse complement strand
GCTTGGCCGGCGGGATCATCGAGGCGAGCAAAGTCCACTCGGCGTCAGTCAGATCACTCGGATAACGAAGGCCCTGCCGGTCGGCCGCTCGGCGGTGTTCAGGCTTCCACATGGAGACTCCTTCCGAATCAAGGCCCCGCGCCATGGAATCACATCTGATTCATCCGATTCAATAAGTTCTTGGATCGGCTCTTAGGACATCCGTCACAATAAATGAATCGGATTGCGCCTGGGCGCCATGTGGTGATGTGACTCAGAGCGGCGGGATTCCTTGGATGGCGCTGCGGCAGTATGCGGGTCGGCATGATCGACACGCAAGCGATTCGGCAAAGATGGGAGTCTGTCGGCTCGAAGCTCGATGAGCGCGGGCGACGGGTGTTCGCAGCCGGCGAGGCCCGGGCGGCAGGATGGGGCGGTCTGGCGGCAGTCTCCGAGATCACGGGTCTGGCGCGCTCGACCATCGGTCGGGGACTGAAAGACCTCGACGCCGCGCCGCTGCCGAAAGGCCGGGAGCGTCGCAAGGGAGGCGGCCGGCGGCATCTGTCGAGCCAGGACGCGACGCTGATCGAGGATCTGCGCAGGGTGATCGAGCCGGCCACGCTCGGCGATCCCATGCGCCCGCTGTTGTGGGTGTCGAAAAGCCACGACAAGGTGGCGGACGCGTTGCAGAAGCAGGGCCATGAGATCAGCGCCAGTAGCGTGAAAAGACTGTTGCCGACGCTCGGCTACAGCCGGCAGTCGAACCGCAAGGCCGACGAGGGCTCGAAGCATCCCGACCGCAATGCGCAATTCGAGCACATCAACGTCAAGGCGCTCGCCGCACAGGCCGCGGGGCAACCGGTCATCTCGGTCGACACCAAGAAGAAAGAGCTGATCGGCAACTACAAGAATGGTGGCACCGACTATCGCCCGAAAGGCGATCCGCGGCGCGTGAAGGTGCACGACTTCGAGGACAAGGAACTCGGCAAGGTCGTGCCTTATGGCGTGTACGACGTTGGCGCCAATGCAGGGTGGGTGAGCGTCGGGATCACAAGCGACACGGCTCAGTTTGCCGTCGCTTCCATCCGCCGCTGGCTCGACGCGATGGGGCGCCGGCGCTACCCGAAAGCCCGCGAATTGACGATCACGGCCGATGGCGGCGGCTCGAATGGAACGCGTGTCCGGCTGTGGAAGGTCGAGTTGCAAAAGCTCGCCGACCAGACGGGCCTCGTGCTCAACGTCCACCACTATCCGCCGGGCACGTCGAAGTGGAATAAAATCGAGCACCGCCTGTTCTGCCACATCACGCAGACTTGGCGCGGGCGACCACTCGTCGATCGCATGGCCGTTGTCGAGTTGATTGCTGCGACAACGACCAAAGCCGGCCTGAAAGTAGAGAGCGCGCTCGACACCGCGACCTACGAAAAGGGCATCAAAGTCAGCAATGCCGAGATGAAGACGCTCGACATCCAGGGCGACGCATTCCATCCCGAGTGGAACTACACTATCCGCCCGCGTTCAGCCGCTAATCGGAGCGGTTAAATTGGCGGGTGTCCT
>JAENXG010000100.1 GCA_016649675.1 Methyloceanibacter sp. | reverse complement strand
GCTTGCGAGACCATGTCCATCTCGGCGATGCCGCATTCGACGAAGCGGTCGGGGAATTTCTCCTTGAAGGGGATGAGGCCGGTATCGAGCATGAGATCGGCGTCGAGCGCCACGATGCGGTCGTCCTTGGCCGCCCGCGCGAGCAGCGCCTCGGTATAGGCCGGGATCAGGCGCTTGGTGGCGGCGGCTGTCGTCCTCGCTGGCGGCTCGACGGTCTCGAGGCTTAGCCGCGCCGCGCCGATGCGGGACAGCGCGCGGTTGACATGGTCAAGCAGCTCCTGTGCGCCGCGGCCATAACTGTCGGCATCCGGGGCGCCCGAGTGGAAGCGGTACATGTCGGTGTCCGAGTCCATGGCGGTATGCTCCATGAAGGAGACGCCGCGGCCCTTGACCGTGTCGGCGATGATGACCTGGGGGCGCCCGGGATGGGCGGCGCAAGCGTCCAGCGCCGCGGCGAACGCATCGAGGTCGTGCCCATCGCAGCGCTCCACATGCCAGCCGAAGCTTTCGAACTTAGCTTTGAGGTCGCCGAGATCGCTGGTCTGGCTGACGCGATAGTCGGACTGGAGCTTGTTGTGATCGACGATGGCGGTGATCTCGCCCATGCCGGCATTGGCGGCAGAGATCAGGGATTCCCAGATCTGACCCTCCTGCAGCTCGCCGTCGCCGGTCAGCACGTAGAAGCGCCGCTTGTGACCTTTCAGCCGATCGGCGCGCACCATGCCCTTGGCCTTGGAGATGCCCATGCCGAGCGAGCCGCTATTGATGACCATCCCGGGAACGCCGACGTCTGGGTGTCCGGGGAGGCCGCCCAGGCGCCGCAGCCCATGCAGCTTCTCGAAGGGAAGCCGCCCGAGTGCGATCAGGACCGCGTACAGCCCTGGCGCGTCGTGGCCCTTGGAGGAGAAATAGAGGTCGTCGTTCTTGAGCGCGTTGAGATAGAGCCACGACACCACGTCGAGGCTCGAGAAGCTCGAGCCGAGATGGCCGGAGCCCGCACGGGCGATCATGTAGAGCGTGTTCAGCCGGCACATATCGGCGAAGATGCGCGTCTTCTCCGGCGCGGTCGCCTCGTTCAACGTGCGCACGCGATCGAACTCGCTCTTCGGCACATAATACAGGGTCGACTCGACGACCTTTCCGATCAGCTCACCCAACGCGTCCCTCGCTTATTTGGTCTCGACGAAGGGCGCTTCCGCGACCTTCGGCAAAGTGAATTTGCCCTGCGCCACCATGGCTTCCGCGTAGTCCCAGTCATATTGGTTGTTGATGTCGAAGCCCTCGGCCTCGTCGGTGAAGAAGGGTATCACGCTGACGCCCGCGATGGTTCGCCCGTCGAGCGCCACGCGGGACCAGGCGATCTCGAGGCTCGCATTCTGCACGAAAACCTCCGGCAGCGCCGCCATCTGGCTCGAATGCCAGGGCTGCTTTTCCGGGCCATGCGGGAGGAGCGGCAGCATGCGGTTTCCCCGCACCACCCACATCTTGCCGGGATGCTCCGTGACCTTCTCCACCGCGCGGAGGGAGTCCACCCCCTGCTCGGCGAGAAACTCTCCCCACGCGCGCTTTATCGTCTCCGCGGTGCGGAACGGGCTCGTCGGTCTGAGGATGCTGAAGCAATCATAGGTCCGTCCTTCGGCCTTGAGACGCTTCAGCATGTCCTCGACCCACTCGATGTCGGGCGAGGTCGAGGTGGCATACTCGGCAGGTCGCAAGAACGGGATCTCGGCGCCGTAATGATGTGCGATCCGCGCCAGCCGCCCGGTGTCGGTCGAGCAGATAACGGCGTCGAACACGCCGCTCTCTTTCGCTGCCGCAATCGCGTAGGCCATCAGCGGATGGCCGCCCAGTGCCCGCGCGTTCTTGTCGATGACGCGTTTGGAGCCTGAGCGCGCCGGGATGAAGGCGACTACGCTTGGCATCTGACTGAAGGACTCCGCACGCTCAAAGTTTCTTGGGGCGAACCTGGATATAGATATCCTTGAGCTCGCTATAGACGTCGAGGGCCTCGGTGCCGGGCTCGCGGCTGCCGTTGCCGGATTGGCGCAAGCCGCCGAAGGGCATATGGGGCTCGGAGCCGAATGTGCCGGCATTGACCACGGCCACCCCGCTTCTGACCTTATGCGCGAAGTCGATGCCGCGGTCGATACTTGTCGTGTGGATGCAGGCGGTGAGCCCGTAGAGGGAATCGTTGGCGAGCGCGAGGGCGGCCTCGTAGCCGCCCACGCGGTAGAGGCAGGCGATCGGCCCGAACAGTTCGTGGCGGGAGATATCGGCCTCAGGTGCCGCATTCTCGATGACGGTGGGTGCGAGGTAGCAGCCCTTGGCGTGCGCGGGGTCGGTCAGCCTCTCTCCGCCGGTGAGCACGCGCGCGCCGTCCTTGGCCGCCTTGTCGACGGCGGCAAGCATGGTGTTGAGCTGCCGCTCATTGATGACCGGGCCGAAATCGTCGCCGTCGGCCGGCCCGACCTTCAACGCCCTGGCTGCCGCCACCAGCCTGTCGCGGAACCTGTCGTAGACCTGATCGAACACGATGATGCGGCTCCCCGCCGCGCAGCGCTGCCCGGCATTGGAGAAGGCCGAGAGGCACACCCATTTCACCGCCTCGTCGAGATCGGCGTCATCGCACACGATCAGCGGGTTCTTGCCGCCAAGTTCGAGCGAGACCTTTTTCAAAGTCTTGCCGCACATTTCGCCGATCCATTTGCCGACCTTGGTCGAGCCGGTGAAGCTCACCACGTCGACTAAGGCGTGCTCGACGAGAGGAGCGCCGCATTCGGTGCCGTAGCCCTGGATCACGTTGAGCAGGCCGGGGGGCAGGCCCGCCTCATGCGCGATCTTGGCGAACAGCCAGGAGGTGGCAGGGGTGTCCTCGGCCGCCTTGAGCACCGCGGTATTGCCGCAGATGAGAGCGGGAAACACCTTCCACGCCGTATTGGCGATCGGCGTGTTGGCCGCGATGATGAGCCCGGCCACGCCGCAAGGCTGGCGCACCGTCATGGCGTATTTGTCGGGCGCCCCGCTGGTGGTGGTGCGGCCATAGAGCCTCTGGCCTTCGCCGGCGAAGAAACGGCCAAGGGCAATCGCCCCGCCCGCCTCGCCGAAAGCTTCCTTGGGCGACTTGCCGGTCTCCTTGGCGACGATCTCGGCAAGCTCTTGCTGGCGGGCCTCGAGGGCGTTGCAGACCCGATGCAGTACGAGCCCGCGCTGCACAGCTGGCATGGCCGCCCATACGCCTTGCGCTTTGGCAGCAGCGTCGACCGCCGCCGCGACATCGGGCACACCCGACCGCGCCACGGTGAAGAGCAGGGCGCCGTCATGCGGCGAGCGCTTCTCGAACGTCGCGCCCGAGGTGGCGTGCCGCTGCTCGCCCGCAATCCAATTGCCTATGGTCGCGTCCGCCGGGATGGCGCGTCCTTTCCTGTCCTGTCGGGCATTTTCTAGAGGGCGGTGAAGCCGCCGTCGACGACGATGTTCGACCCCGTCACATAGGAGGCGGCGTCGGATAAGAGGAACTGCACCACGCCATTATACTCGTTGGCGTCGGCCATGCGCCCGAGCGGGACCTTGGCGTTATAGCGGGCGAGGAAGGCGGGATCCTGGTTGTTGTAGACCCCGCCGAGGGTCAGCGTGTTGACCCGCACGCCCTTGGCGCCCCAATAGGCGGCCAAATAGCGCGTGAGGTTATAAAGGGCCGATTTCGAGGTCGAATAGGCGACGGGCTTATAGAAGATCTCGCCCCGATCGCGGCGATATTGGTAAAGGCTCTGGTCGGGCGAGACCATGCCGTAGATCGAGGCGATGTTGACGATCGAGCCGCGGCCATGGGCCGCCATGGCGCCGCCGAACACCTGGCAGCAGAGAAACGTCCCCTTCACGTTGACGCTCATGATGCGGTCGAAGGAGGCCTCGGGGTAAGTCTCGAACGGCCCGTTCTCCTCGGGCGGCGAGTCGGGAGGGGAATCGAGCGCCGCGGCATTGATCAGGCCGGACGGCGCTTCCCAGCGTGCTTCGATATGGGCGAGCGCCTGTTCCAGCGCGGAACGGTCGGTGATGTCGCAAGCGACCGAGAGGAGGCGCTCCGTCTCCTTGACCGGGGCGCGGTCGATGACGGCGATCTTGGCGCCTGCCGCGCCGAGGAAAGTGCTGAAGGCCCGGCCAAGCTGTCCCGCCCCGCCCGTGACGATCACCACCCGGCCACGAACGTCGAACGGCGACTGCTCGCTCACCTTCTTCCCCTAGCCAACAGACAGGCGCGGTCTTGTGAAGGACCGCTGATCTCATCGTCGCGATGACTGGCAAGCATCCGAGCGGGAGCGATGGCGATAGCCATCACCTCGCCTCGAGATGAGCGGCAGGATCGCGCGATCGCCCCGACAAAGGGGCCGGCTTACGCCGACGCCCGGGTGATCGCATCCTCGCTCAAAGCGATCGAATCCTCGACGCGTAGGGTGTCGTCGGCCCGCAAATCTTTGATCAGCCGGCGTCCCACCATGGTGTCGAACATATAGGGCTTGAGCCCGTCGCCCGGCGATTTGATGGCGATGTCCTCAGCGGTGAGGATATGGCCGGCCGGCAAATCGCGCGACGCGACCAGCTTCTTCGACATCTTCTTGATCGGGCCGACCTCGCTGTCATAGCGCCGCTTCTCGCCCTTGCCGAGGGAGAGCTTGGTGCGCTGCAGGTCGCGCACGAGCTTACGCAAGCCCGTGGGCTCGAGCGAGAAGGCGTGGTCGGTGCCCTTCATGGCGCGGTTGAGCGTGAAATGCTTTTCGATGACGCGGGAGCCGAGCACATGGGCCGGCGGGCCCATGGCGATGCCGCTGTCATGCGACGAGAAGCCGATCACGGCGTCGGGGAAGGCGTGGCGGAAGGTGGTGATCACGCCGAGGTCGAGCTGCTGCCACTCCGGCGGATAGCCGGCGGTGCACTGCATCAGGCAGAGCTGCCGATTGATCGGCATGATGACCTCATAGGCGCGACGGACGTCCTCCATCGTGCCGCCGCCGGTGGAGACGAATATCGGCTTGCCGAAGGAAGCGACGTGCTTCAGGAGCGGCGTGTTGGTCAGATCGCCCGAGGCGATCTTGTAGGCGGGCATGTCGAGCTCGGCGAGAAAATCGGCGCTCGGCCGGTCGAAGGCGGTGGCGAAGAAGGTGATGCCGAGCTCCTTCGCATAGGCGATGAGCGCGACATACTCGTCGTGGCCGAACTCGAGCTTCTCGCGGTGGGCGCCGTAGGTGTCAGCGAAGGCGTTCTCGCTGTGGTACTCCGAAACGTACATGGCGCGGGTGAACAAAGATTTGTTGTCGCGCTTTTGCAGCTTGACAGCGGTGACGCCGCAATGCTGCTTGGCGACCTTGAACATCTCTTTGCACTTCTCGAGATCGCCTTGATGATTGTTGCCGATCTCGGCGATCACGTAGGTGTCGGTCTCGTCCGCGATGCGAACGCCATCAACCGTCATTTCGCGGTTCATCGATTTCCCTCCGAGTGCCCACTTGCAAGGGCCACATCTACTCTAGAAATGTTGTTGTTTCAATGGCGGAACCACCCGGCACGCTGAGCGATTCCGCCAGTTTTGGCTTCTCATTTTGAGACAAGGAGCAGCGGCCCGATGAGAGTCCTCGTCTGGCAATGGGGACGCTTCGGAACGGGCGCACGCTACGCATTCGAGATGGCGCGGGCGCTGAGGGATGTGTGCGGGCAGGAGACGCTGCTCTCGCTCGCAGAGGGCGCCGAGCTGATGCAGGACCCGGCCTGCCGGAGCGCCGTCGACCTGCCGCTCTACACCTACGCCAATGCGCAAGAATTCGTCCGGCGCAGCGTCCTTATCAGACGCGTGCTAAGGCCCATCGTCGAGACGCTCCGCGCCGACCCGCCCGATGCCGCCATCGTCACCATGATGGGCTATTGGGACATCTTCCTCGTCCGCAGCTTGCACCGCATGGGAGTCCCGGTGGTGGTCATGGCCCACGATGCCGAGACCCATCCGGGCGATCGCTTCCATGTCATGGTGAGACTGCAATGGCAGCTGCTGGGCATGAGCGAGGGCGTCATCACGCTGAGCGATTTCGTCGCGCGCCAAGTCGGATCGCGGGTGCCGCTTGCGGGCAAGGTCCACGCCGTCATTCCGCATGTGGCCTTTGCCTTTGCCGATCTCGACCTCCCGCCGCCGCAACTGCCTGACGCAGCGGAGGGGCGTCCTTTGCGCCTGCTCATGGCGGGACGCCTGAAGCGCTATAAGGGCCTTGGGCTTCTGGCCGACGCCTTGAAGCTGATCGGCGGCACGCCGCCGCTTAGCGTGCGGGTCGTCGGCGCCGCCCAGGACGAGAGCGAGATCGCCGCCCTTGCGGCCTTGCCGAACGTCGCGCTCGACCTCGGCTGGAAGAGCGACCGCGACCTCATCGCCCATCTCGATTGGGCCGACATCGCCGTCCTCCCCTATGTCGAGGCAAGCCAGTCGGGTATTGCGCCCATGAGCTTCAAGCGCGGGCGACCGGTGGTGGCGACGCCGGTGGGAGGCCTGCCCGAGCAGGTGCGCCATGGCAAGACCGGCCTCCTCACCGAAAATGTGTCGGCTCCGGCCCTTGCCGCAGCGATCAAGCGTTTTGCCGAGGATCGGGAGCTGTTGCGCAGCTGTGCCGAGAACGCGCTTCGCTATGCCGAGCAGGACCTTGGCTGGAAGGCGCTGGCGCCGCGTTTTTCCGAGGTGCTGGAGCGTGTGGCAAGGCGGGGCACGGCCAAGGCCCGGACCTGACCACGTTCTTTAGATTGCGTCGGCCGCCGGCTACTGGGACCCGCTGCGCAAGGAGCGGAACGCGTCTCCCCAGCCCTTCTGGTCCTTGGTCAGCTTGCCGTCGGCATCGAGCGCGGCAAGCAGCTTGAGCCCTTCGCCGATGGCGGTTTCCTTCTCCTCGCCGGCCGAGACCTTGGCAAGCTTATACAGGCTGACCACGAGATCGGTCTGCGCTTCGATGCTGTCTTTGACGGCGTCGGCCAGCTCGCGCGCGATCGCCAGGCTCTCCTCGAAGGCTGCGACCGATCCTTTGACGTCGTCGGAGTCGAACTTGGTATTGCCGATCCTGTCCAGGGTGAGCGAGACCTCGCGCTTCCATTGATAATTGGACTTGTCGCCTTCGGCGATCTTCCTCCGGATCGCGAGGCTTTCGTCGAAGGACGCGAGTGCACCCGGCTTGTCTCCGGACTTGGCCTTGGCATCGCCGACCTTGTCGAGGCTGTTCGCCACGTTGCGTTGCGCCTTCGCATCGCTCTCATTCGCTTGGGCCAGCTGGCGGGCGATGCCGAGCCCTTCCTCGTAGTCGGCCAGCGCCGCACTCGTGTCATTGAGGCCGAGCCGCAGGTCCCCCACCTTGTTGAGGCTGACCAGGACCTCACGCTGGCGCTGAGTATTGGCGCTATCGGCCTTGTAGGCGCGGCGATCGATGGACAGCATTTCCTCAAAGGCGGAGAGCGCGCCAGGCTTGTCCCCGACATTCAACTTGACGTTCCCCAATCGCTCGAGGCTCACCGAAATGTCGCGCTGCAAATCGATATTGTCGGGGGCGATTACGGCGACGTTGCGGGCGATGTTGAGGCTTTCGCTTACGGCGGCGAGCGCCCCGTCGGTATCGCCCGCGGCAAGCTTCACGTCGGCGATCTTGTTGAGGTCGATCGACACCACCCGCTGGCGTTTGGTGTCGCCGATATTGGCCGCGGCCACCGCGCGGTCGAGGATGAGCATCTCCTGATAGGCCGAAAGGACACCGGCCGCATCGCCCAAGTCGCGCTTGATGTCGCCGACCCTCTCGATGGTGGTGGACAGCTCCTGCCTATATAGCTCGTTGGCCGGCTCGGATTCGGCTAGCTTGCGGCGAATGCCGAGGCCCTCCTCATAGGCGGCAAGCGCGCCGGCGCTGTCGCCCGCGTTGAGCTTCACCTTGCCGATCCTTTCGAGGCTCACCGCCACGTCGCGCTTGCGATTGGCATTGTCGGGATCGGCGGCGGCGAGCTTGCGGTTGTTGCCGAGCATGTCCTCATAGACGGCCAGCGCGCCGGGAGCGTCATTCTGGCCCTGCTTGAGATCGCCGATCTTCTCGAGCGTGACCGAGATGTTCTGCTGCCATTTCGGGTCGGTCTTGTCCGTCTCAGCCAGGCGGCGGCGGATGTCGAGGCTCTCGGTGTAGGCCGCGAGCGCCCCCGGGCCGTCGCCGGACTTGAGCTTCATGGCGGCGACGTCTTCCAGATTGACCGTGACGTCGAATTGGTAGTTGAGATTGCCCTCGTCGCTGTCGGCGAGACGCCGGGCAAATT
>JAENXG010000523.1 GCA_016649675.1 Methyloceanibacter sp. | reverse complement strand
TCCCGCCGGGATTGGCGACATCCTCGTCGGGCTTCTCGCTCCCATCGTCGCGCTCGCCTATGCGCGGAACCCGCAAGGGAGCACCGGCCTCGTGATCGCATGGAACATCCTCGGCATTGCCGATCTCGTCGTCGCCGTCACGACGGGGTTCGTTACCGCGCCGTCACCGCTACTGCCCTCCGTGGGCCAGCCGACCAGCGAGCTCATGAGCGTTCTTCCGCTCGTGGTGATTCCGACCTTCGCCGTCCCACTCTCAATCCTCTTGCATCTCGCGTCGCTGCTGAAGCTCCGCCGCGCCGTCAGACGAACTGAGAGCGGACACAAGATGGCAATCTCTGCGATCTAGCCGTTGCGCCGCGTGAATTCGCGGCGATGAGCAATGAGCGGCTCCGCGTCTCACGCAAGAGACGCGGAGCCATCACGCTATTGCAGGTCCGACCCCGTCTCCGCAGTTGCCACCGGGTGTGGTCTAGAGATGATGAAAGCCGCCACGTCCCACGCCTGCTGCACGGTCAGGACCGGCTCCTGATAAGTGATGCCGAAGGGCATGTTGTCGTGGATGTAGGATGCGGCATAGGCGGTCTTGGCCATGCCTGCGCCCCCGTTGAAGCTGGCGTCGCCCCACAGCGGCGGGATGGAATAGCCGACGCCTGGACTTGAGCGCAGCTCCCCCTGCCCGTCCTCCTTGTGACACGTGGAGCAAAGCTGGGTGTAGACCTCTTGTCCCCGCCTTGCGTCCGGTGGCAGCGTCGGCGGTTTGATAGACTTGAGGCCCATGCCGGCGACCCGCACCCCCTCCGGCGTGCCGGTGCCCACGAACTTCATGTAGGCGATCAAGGCCTCCATCTCGCGGCTCTCGGGAGGGAGGTCCTTGCCGTTCATGCTCCGCCGCATGCAGCCATTGATCCGTTCGGTAAGCGTCAGCACCTGGTCGTCGACCAGCATCGGGTAGGTCGCGAAGGTCGAGACGAAGGGCGCGGCGAAGGGCTGCAGACCCCCGTTGAGGTGGCAGCTTTGGCAGGCGAGATCGTTGCCGGCGAAGCGGAGCGCAGGGTTGGTCGCGTTCTTGCCGATATGGCGAGGGGTGTTGATGATCAGGTCCCGGCCGTAGCGGATGAGATCGTTATCGGGGCCTTGCCCGAGCTTAGTGACGTCGACCGCGTACCAATTGGGCACCTGGCCCCACTTCAAGTAGCCCGCACCGAGACCGGCCGCAGCCGCAACGGCAAGCACGACGACCAGGAGGAGTGCCTTCAGCATGGCATGGGACCCTATGGCGGCGGTTAGAAAGAGAACCCATATAGCCGAGTCGTATAAAGTTTATTGGGCGGAGCGCGGGGTGCGCCCATTCCGACTCGGCCGCCGCTAGATTTTCACCTCATGCCCCGCAACACAATGGGACGGAATCGGCTCCTGTTGATTGTTGCGGGTCTGTGTCTTGCGCTCCTCCTTTTCCTCGGGCTTGGAGGCCGTCCCGTGACCATCGCTCAATTGTTCGATTCCGCGCTCTCGGTCTTTGGCATCCGCACCGCGGAGGAGCCCCCCTATGAGGTCGTCGGCCGCCTCGGCGAGGTGGAGATCAGGCGCTATGGGCCGCGCTTCGCCGCCGAGACGACCCTCGAGGCCAACGGCGATCAGGCCATGAACCAGGCCTTCTTCGTCCTAGCGGGCTATATTTTCGGTGGGAATAAGCGGAAGCAGGACATCGCCATGACAGCGCCGGTCGCGATGGAGCGAGGCCAAGCGATCGCCATGACGGCGCCGGTCGCCACCGAAGCATCAG
>JAENXG010000141.1 GCA_016649675.1 Methyloceanibacter sp. | reverse complement strand
GGCTGGGCGGTTTTCCGGCGGGAATAGTCTCTTTATTCGCGCATGATCTTTTCGGAAAACCGGTTCCCACTTTTCCGGATCATGCTCTAGTCCGGAATGAGCAGGCTGCCGAGCACGGGATACACGTCAGCCCGTCCCATCATCCACGCTTCGAGCCGGTGGCGCAGGAACAGAGGCCCGAAAGCCTGGTCGAGCACGTTCAGCCCGCCCGCATAGGCGCCGAAGGCCGGCATCACCAGGCGGTTGCCGTCGGTGGCAAAGCACCGGCGCCGGATCACCGCGCCGCGCCTGGCGATGCGCGCGACGGGATGGAGATGGCCGGCGATCTCGCGGCTCAACCCATGGTCGGAAGGCTCGTGGCGCAGCGTGACGCCGCAAATGGTGAGGGTGGTGCAGACCGTCCCGCCGACGCAAGGCGGCAGAAACGGATCGTGATTGCCGCAGATCCAGTACCATTCGCGGCCCTGCTGCAGCCGGGTCAGAAGCTTGAGGTCGTCGGCGGCGAGGTTTTCGGCCAGCTCGCTGCGGTGGAAGCTGTCGCCGAGCGCCACCACCCGGGACGGCTCGACCTCGCGGATCACCTTGCCCAGGCGCTGCAGAGTGGTGCGGGTGTCATAAGGCGGGATCAGCATGCCGAGAGCCGCGAAGGCCGCGCCCTTCTCGAGATGCAGGTCGGCCACGAGAAGCGTGTCCTCAGCCTCCCAGTAGAGCGCACCGGCAGCGAGCGGCCTCATCTCGTGGCCCGAGACGAGGACGTGCGCGCGGAGCGAAGGTGCGGTTTCCGGCATGAGGTCAGGTTTGGCGCGCAGCATTTCCGCTTAAGGCCTCCGCCATGAGCTCCTCGACAGTTTCACGCAACAGGATCTCGCTCGCCCCGCCGGGGACGCTCTCCCGCCCGATCTCGAGCATGACGGGCACGGCGAGCGGCGAGACTTGGCGCAAGGCAATATGCCTGATTCGACCGCCGATCCGTTGCAAGAAAAGGTTCAGGCGGCCGACATCGATGAGGCCGGTTGCCGCATCGGCGAAAGCGGCCTTGAGCAAGATGTGGTCGGGCTCATGCTGGCGGAGCACATCATAGATGAGGTCGGAGGAGACCGTCATCTGACGCCCGGTCTTCTCCTGTCCCGGATG
Source organism: Methyloceanibacter sp. (assembly GCA_016649675.1). GTDB lineage: Bacteria > Pseudomonadota > Alphaproteobacteria > Rhizobiales > Methyloligellaceae > Methyloceanibacter. The sequence continues at coordinate 5,172 of JAENXG010000141.1, read as the reverse complement.
GCGGCGCTCGATCAGGCCGGAGATGATGGCGCATACCCTGAAGGAGCGCTTCATCAGGTTCGACTCGGCGAGCCAGGCGTCGAGGTCGTCGCCGAGCATGTCCTCATCGAAGAGCCTGTCGAGGTCGAGCCTTCCGTTCCGCACCATCTCGCCCATGTCGTTGAGCGCCCAGATGGCAAGCGCATATTCGTTGGCGACGAAGCCGAGCGGGCCCGCCCGCCCGCGCTCGAGCCGGCGGGTAAGAAGCATGCCGAGGCTCTGATGCGCGAGCCGTCCCTCGAAGGGATAGCAGACGAGATAGTGCTTGTGGCCGCGCGGGAACGTCTCGACCAGAATCTCGTCGGGACCGGGAACGACGGAGATATCGGCCTGGAGCCGCAGCCAGTCGGAGACCTGGTCGGGAAGCCGCGACCACGATCCCGGATCGGCGAGGAGGCGCCGGACCCGGTCGGCAAGATAGGTCGAGAGCGGGAACTTGCCGCCTTCGTAAGCCGGCACCTTCGGGTCGCTCGCATGCGCGCGGGTGACGATGGCATCGGTCTCGCGCAAGCCCTCAAATCTCAGCACCTCGCCGGCGAAGACGAAGGTATCGCCGGGGGTGAGCTGCTCGATGAAATATTCCTCCACCTCGCCGAGGATGCGGCCCGCGGCGAGCATGTTGGCGGGCTTGAGAGCCCCTCCTTTCAGGCGGGCGAGGCGGACGCGCAGCATCGGGGCTTCGACGATGGTCCCGACATTGAGCCGATATTGCTGCGCGATGCGGGGATGGGCGACGCGGAGGCGGCCTTCGGGTGTGCGCTTCAGCTTGGCGTAGCGCTCGTAATTGGCAAGCGCATAGCCTCCGGTCGCGACGAACGATACGACCTGGTCGAAGCCCTCGCGGGTCAGGCCCTGGTAAGGCGATGCGCTCGTCACCTCGCGGTAAAGCTGATCCACGTCGAAGGGGCTGGCGCAGGCCGTTCCCAGCATATGCTGAGCAAGCACATCGAGCGCGCCCGGCCGCGAGGGGGGCGTATCCTGCGCGCCCTCCTCGGCCGCCTCGAGCGCCGCCTGGCATTCCACCACCTCGAAGCGGTTCGCCGGGACCAGCAGGGCCTTGCTCGGCTCATCGAGCCGGTGATTGGCGCGGCCGATGCGCTGGGCGAGCCTGCTTGCGCCCTTGGGCGCGCCGACATTGATGACGAGGTCGACGTCGCCCCAGTCGATGCCGAGGTCGAGCGTCGAGGTCGAGACCACGGCGCGCAGTCTGCCCGCGACCATCGCCGCCTCCACCTTCCGCCGCTGCGCCACGTCGAGCGAGCCGTGATGGAGCGCGATCGGCAGATTCGCATCGTTGTAGCGCCAGAGCTCGTGGAACAGCATCTCGGCTTGCGAGCGCGTGTTGACGAACATCAGCGACAGGCGGTGCGCCTTGATCGCCTCGTAGATCTCAGGGAGCGCATAGCGCGCCGAGTGCCCCGCCCAGGGAAGCTCGGCCTCGGATTTGAGGATGGCGATGTCGGCCTTGACGCCGCCCTCCGCCACGACGATCTCGGCCAGGCGCGTGGCGGACTGGCCCTGATGCGGCACGAGATAGGCCGCAAGCTCGGACGGCCGCGCCACGGTCGCCGACAGGCCTATCGCGGTCAGGCCCGGCGAGAGGGTGCGGAGACGCGCGAGGTCGAGCGCCAAGAGATCGCCGCGTTTGCTCGAAGCGAGCGCGTGCAGCTCATCGAGGATCACGCATTTGATCTGGCCAAGCAGCTCGGGCGCGCCTTGATGCGACAGCATCAGCGCGATCTGCTCGGGCGTCGTGAGCAAAATGTCGGGCGGCATCACCCGCTGGCGGGCGCGGCGCGAGGGCGGCGTGTCGCCGGTGCGGGTCTCGAGCCTGATGCGCAATCCCATCTCCGCGATGGGCGTAGCGAGGTTCCGCGCGATATCGGTGGCGAGCGCCTTCAAGGGCGAGACATAGAGGGTGTGAATGGTCGATGCCGCCATGGGCTTTGGCGGCCGACGCGCAAGGTCGACGAGGCTCGGCAGGAAGCCCGCGAGCGTCTTGCCGCCGCCGGTGGGCGCGATGAGGAGCGCATCGCGGCCGGCAGCGACCTGCTCAAGAAGCGCAAGCTGATGGGCATGCGGGCGCCAGCCGCGGCGTGCGAACCAGCCGGCAAAGGGCTCGGGCAAGGCGGCTTGCCGCAACGCCGCACGCGGCGCCGCCATTGGTAGCGCTGCCGCTTCAGCCAATTCCGGCTTCTGCCTCTCGCTCCTCCTCATGCCAATCCCACGTCCTTCTTGACCTTGCCCACCCCCCGCACCAATTCTGCTGTAATTCGAGTCGAAGCTCATGGCCTCTTCGAGGCAGCCTCTCGAGGCAGGCCTCTAGAGGCAGGGCCTTCGCGCAAAAGGGAAACGGACGATGGAACGGTTCTTTGGCGGCAATCCGGCGCTCGTTCTGGTCAGGCTCGCGATCCTATCGCTGATCGTGGGCGTCGTCCTGGCGGCGCTCGGCTTCAGCCCCTTCGACATCATCGACAGCTTGCAGAGGCTCATCGCCCGCATCTACGACATGGGCTTCGCCGCAGTCGAGAAGGCGCTCCGCTACTTCCTGCTCGGCGCCGTCATCGTCTTCCCGGTGTGGCTCATCATGCGCCTGCTGAAAGTGGTGGGACGCAGCTCCGGCACCGATGTGGTCGACGCGAGCTCGCGCAGCCGCGAAGCTTAAGTCCGCGTTGCGCTTCAGAGAATCTCCAGGATCTTCTCGGGCGGCCGACCGATCGCGGCCTTGGTCCCGTTCACGACGATCGGACGCTCGATGAGGATCGGATTCTGCACCATCAGCGCGATCAGCGCCTCGTCGGTGAGCTCGCGCTCCTTCAAGCCAAGCTCTGCATAGCGCGGCTCGCTCTTGCGCAGCACGTCGCGTGGGCGGAGCCCGAGGCTCTCGAGGATGCGCTTGAGCTCCGCCGCGGAGGGCGGCTCCTTCAAATATTCCACGATAACGGGCGCGATGCCCTTGGCTTCGAGCAGCGCCAGCGTCTGGCGCGACTTCGAGCAGCGCGGGTTGTGATAGATGGTGACGGTCATGGCGCGGCCTTCTAGAGGGATCGTTCGGACCATTCGGCGGCGCGCCGGCCGACAAGCGGCGCAAGACTTTTGCTACCGGCATTTTCCATCGCCGCGACCAGCGCCTGCTTGATGCGGCCGATCAGCCCCGGTCCTTCGAAGACGAGCCCGGTGTAGAGCTGCAGAAGTGTGGCGCCGGCTTCGATCTTGGCAAGCGCCGTCGGCCCAGAGTCGATGCCGCCCACGCCGATAAGCGGCAGCTTCCCCTCCGTCAGCCGATAGACGCGCGCGAGCATGCGGGTCGAGGGTGCGAAGAGCGGGCGGCCCGAGAGACCCCCCGCCTCACGCGCAAAAGCTGCATCCTTCAGCCCCTCACGGGCGAGCGTGGTGTTGGACACCACGATGCCGTCGACGCCGTGCGAGACGATCACGCGCACAATTTCGGGAAGATCGGCATCGGCGAGATCGGGCGCCAGCTTGACCAGAAGCGCGGGCCTGCCCGTGACGGGCTTGGACGGCATTTTTTGGCGCGCAACCTGCACGCGGGCAAGAAGCGCAGCGAGCGCCTCAGGCGCCTGGAGATCGCGCAGGCCCGGCGTGTTGGGCGAGGAGATGTTGACGGTGAAATAGCTCGCCACCCCGCCCATGCGCTCGACGCCCAACACATAGTCGCCGACGCGGTCTTTGCTGTCGCGCCCTGCCCCGATATTGACGCCGACGATCCCCAGCGCGCGCGATTTCAGCCGCGCAAGCGCCGCCTCCTGCCCCTCATTGTTGAAGCCGAGGCGGTTGATGATGGCGCGGTCCGCCGCCGAGCGGAAGATGCGTGGGCTTGGGTTGCCTCCTTGCGCCAGCGGCGTCAGCGTGCCCACCTCAACGAAGCCGAAGCCCATGGCGAGAAGCTCGCGCGGCACGCGCGCGTTCTTGTCGAAGCCCGCCGCCATGCCGACAGGGTTCGCGAAATCGAGGCCGAACAGTTTCTGGGCCAGCCGCTTGTCGTCGGGCTGAGCGGCCCGCGGATAAAGCCCAAGCTCGAGGCTCTTGACGGCAAGATCATGGGCCCGCTCGGGGTCGAGCGCCTGAAGCAGGGCCTGGCCGAGCCCGAACAGCCCATTCACGGGCGGACACGCGCCGGCAGACGGTGGCGGCCGTCGGCCCCAAGCTCAAGCGGCTCGTCCCAGAGCAGGGCTTTGAGGTCGAGCGGGCCGTAGAGATGGGGAAAGACCGCTCCGCCGCGGGATGGCTCCCATTGCAGGCGCTCGCCGAGGCTTTCGCTATCGACAGCCAGCAGGACGAGGTCCTTCTGCCCGGCGTAGTGCTTGGCAAGGGTGCCTTCCAGCTGATCGGCAGACGAGAGGTGGATGAAGCCGTCGCGGGCGTCGTCGACCGAGCCTTCGAAGCGTCCTTTAGCTTTCGCCTCGGCAAGGGCGGCGCGGCTCAAAACCTTGTAGATTGTTCCATCCATGGCTTTCGGGTGCGAGAGTAGCCGCCCACTCGGCTCCCAACAAGGAATAGGGTGCCCCTTCGACTTCCGAGTGTGTCTCCCCTATGCTTGGCAGCACGTAAGAGGAGGACAACGCATGCGGATGATGCTGAAAATTAATATCCCCACCGAAGCGGGCAATCGCGGCGTCAAGGATGGCTCGTTGCCGAAGATTCTGGAAGCCACGATCAGCAAGCTCCGACCCGAGGCCGCCTATTTCCTCGCCGACAGTGGTCTCCGCAGCGCGATCATCTTTTTCGACCTGCGCGAGGCGTCCGATATTCCAGCCATCGTCGAGCCTTTGTTCCTCGGACTCGGGGCGGAGGTCGAGCTGGTGCCGGTGATGAATGCCGACGACCTGAAATTGGGGCTAGGCGCCGCCATGAAGGCGATGTGACGCCGCGAAACAGGGCGGCACACGCAACCGGAATGCGGTGGACGACTGAGGCAGAAATAAGTCATAATTCCTATTGTTGGGTATAAATTCCGCTTCGCTGGGCCGGGAGTGTCGAGGACACGACCGCTATTGGAGGGTTCGGGGCCGCTTTTGGTGAACAGGCTCACCCATGCCAGAGTGTGGACTGCCATCGACGCGCTCGCGCGCCGCTATGGCCTCTCCGCCTCTGGGCTCGCCAAACGGGCGG
>JAENXG010000357.1 GCA_016649675.1 Methyloceanibacter sp. | reverse complement strand
TGCCTTCGAGCTGTTGCCTCCCCATTGCCGAACGCGGCTCGTGCGACCGGCAGGCTTTTGGGTTTGGTTTCTTGCATCCGTGCTCCATGTTGTCCAGGGGCGGCCACTTGGGCAAATTGGCGCACAGAGCGCACTGTCCAAAACCCACGACATGATAAGGCTTTGCGCTTATTAGGGATTGATCCCGGTCAAAGCGCCCATTGGCGTTAAAGGCCATTGGATGCCGCCCCGGGGCGCGCGCTTTGGCGCTAGACGGGATGCGCCAGACAGCCGGGCAGGACAGCTTAGGCGAGACGAGTCATGGATCAGAAAACCCCCAAAGAGCCAATTGTGTCAGAGGCCTTAGGTCCGGCGCTTGAATCGCGCAAAGAGCGCGCGCGGGTCTGGTTCGAGCAGTTGCGCGACGACGCCTGCGCCGCGCTCGAGGCGGTCGAGGATGCGGCCGAGGGGCTTCCCGGATGTGAAGGCAAGGCGCCCGGCCGCTTCACCAGGACCCCTTGGAGCCGCGCCGATCATAGCGGAGAAGACGGCGGCGGCGGGGTCATGGCGCTGATGTCTGGCCGGGTGTTCGAGAAGGTCGGCTGCCATACCTCCACCGTGCATGGCACGTTTGCGCCGGAATTCGCGAAGCTGATCCCGGGCGCCGACCAGGATCCGCGTTTCTGGGCGAGCGGCATCTCCTTCATCGCTCACCCTACGAACCCGAACGCCCCCACCGCCCATATGAACACGCGCATGGTGGTGACGAGCAAAGCCTGGTTCGGCGGGGGCGGCGACCTCACCCCTGTGCTCATGCGCCGCCGCACCCAGGAGGACGAGGATTCGTGCGCCTTCCACGCGGCCATGAAGGTCGCTTGCGACGGGCAGAAATCAGCCGACTACGACCGCATCAAGGCCTGGTGCGATGAGTATTTCTATCTCCCGCATCGAAGCGAGATGCGCGGCATCGGCGGCATCTTCTACGACTATCTCGATACGGGGGATCGGGAGGCCGACTTCGTTTTTACCCAAAGCGTCGGCAGCGCGTTTTTCTCGATCTATCCCGAGATCGTCCGCCGCAATATGGGGACGCCCTGGACGGAGGCCGACCGCGAGGAGCAGCTCGTGCGGCGCGGCCGCTATGTGGAGTTCAACCTCCTCTACGACCGCGGCACCATTTTTGGGCTCAAGACCGGCGGCAACGTCGAGTCGATCCTCTCCTCCATGCCGCCTCTGGTGCGCTGGCCTTAGTCCCCTCGCTCCGCCATCGCCGGGCTTGACCCGGCGATCCATTCCATTGGCCTTCAAATACGCTCAGCGGTAACGGCATGGATGCCCGGATCAAGTCCGGGCATGACGAATTGGGTAGGCCGCGATATTACCCCCGAATCCCGGCATACATCAGCGGAGGCGTTTCGAGGGCAGGCGCTTCGGCGCCGGTCAGCGCCACCAACATGCCGACCCGCGTCTGGATCACCGGGGGGTTGTAAACGAGCCGCGCCGCGAGGATGGCGAGAGCGGTCAGGAGCAGGACGACGACGATCTTCCACATGCGAGCCTCCTAGAGCACCACGCGGGGGCGTTTCTTCCCCTTCACGTGAGGCCTGCTCTAGGTCTTCGCGGCTGAACCTTGCCTGAGACGGCCGTTCATCTGCGGTTTAGAATGTGAACGCGCGCGGACCACTTCGGGCTTGCCAAGCCCCTCACCTTGCACCATTCTTAGGCTACCGGGCGCCCAAGGCTTTGGGCGCGGACTTGGACGACGGCAAAGTGACTATCGCGCCTCAAGAGCACGACGACCTTTCCTGAAATCTCAAGACGCCGAAGGACCCCTTTCGGGGCCCCTGGCCCGATTGTGTGAAACTTAAACGGGAAAGGACATTCCCTATGGCTCGTGTTAACGGCACAGTGAAATTTTTCAATCATGCGCGCGGCTTCGGCTTCATTCAGCCGGAGGACGGTGGGAAGGACGTTTTCGTACACGCTTCCGCGCTCGAGCGGTCCGGCGTACCGGCCCTCAACGAGGGTGACAAGGTCTCCTTCGAGATCGAGGACGATCGCCGCGGCCGCGGCAAGCAGGCCGCCAACGTCCAGCTCGCCTAACCAGCGCGCACCAACTTCGATTGAGAGCCGCCGGGTTCGCCCGGCGGTTTTTTTATTGCCTGCTCCCGAGCGGATGACGAGACGTTCTTGAAGAGGCAAACGCCTCTTGCTCTCATCCCTCCCCCTACGTGGGGAGGGATGAGAGCAAGGGGAGGGATGAGAGCGTGCTTCCCTCACTCGTCGATACTTAACGGGTGATTCATCTTGGCGGCTCTATTTTGCCAAAAAGCGGGTGCTAAATCTGATTCACCCAATCCCTGGGGCACCTCCCGCTCGCGAGAAGACTTTCGCCGGGCACCAGACGCTAAGGAACGCGGACAAGACAATGAGCAAGATCACCTTGAAGGCCATCGCGGTTGCGGTGCTGACGGCCACCGCAGCGCTGTCGCTTGCCGCACCGGCACAGGCTGGCCGCGGCTATTACGGCAACGGCGGCGGCGGCAACGCCGTGGGCGCCGGCATCATCGGCTTCGGCATCGGCGCTCTCGTCGGCACGGCGCTGGCGCCGCGCGAAGTCTATGTGGCTCCGCCCCCACCACCGCCCGAATATTACGGCCCTGCTGCCTACGGGCCTGCCTACGGCCCGCCGGCCTGGACGCCTGAGTGGTACACCTACTGCGCCCAGCGCTACCGGAGCTTCAATTCGCGTACCGGCTATTTCATCGGCTATGACGGGCTGCCCTATTTCTGCCAGTAGCTGACGCGCGACTTT
>JAENXG010000320.1 GCA_016649675.1 Methyloceanibacter sp. | reverse complement strand
TCGGTGAGGAGCAGCTCGATTGGCACCTCTGCTCATCCGCGAGGAAGCCTTGCGGCTGCGACGCCTCGCTCAGCGGATAATAGAAGCCGTCGCAGAGCCGCACACAGAGCGTGCGGTAGATCATAGTGGGATTGGTCCGCGCCCGATAGGTATAGGGCTTGGGCCGAGCGGGCGGGGCTTGCGGCACGCCGGATTCTGCCGCCGCTTGCTTCTCGCTCGTCCAACGATCTCCGGCCTCAGCCTTCAGCTCCTGAAGCTCGGTGGCAAGCCTGTGCGCTTCAGCGTTCAGCTGCCGGCAGCCCTCCACGCTAGTGGCATACATCTCCCGGTCGCAGCCCCAGCGATTGATATTGCGCGTGAGCACCGCGAGCTGGCGCACCTTTCCGCCGATGCTGGCCTCTAGCGCCGCTTCGCTTTGGCTTGAGGCGTCCGGCACGGTTTGCGCGGCCGCCGCGATCGCCGAGCACGACAGCGCCACGAGCGCCACGAGACGCGCGAGCATGGCAACGGGACGGCCGCTAAACTTACGCAACGCAAACGTCACTTGGTCAAACCCGCTCTAGATCAGGGGCGGCCGGATCATCCCCGTCAATCATGAAACTCCGGCAAATGGAATGGGTTCAGGAAAGCAAGGACTGGGCCAGCTCCGCGAAGGCTTTGGGGCCTTCGTGGGTCGCCGTCTTGCAGTCCCCCCTCGCCTACCCTATTTTTCGTCTAGGGTCTTGGGCTTAGCCTTCGCGAGGTGGAGACGATGGTTGCCTGGAACGATGCCAGCGAGCTGAGGCAAGCTGCCCTCGGCAGACAGATTTCGTTAACGGCTTTTGCCGAACGGGAGCGGCAAATCCGCCGCGACTTTTGGGCCAAGCTCAAGCGCTTTGCCGGGCGCGTGCCGTTCGTCGAGGACCTCGTTGCGGCCTATTACTGCGCGCTCGACCCGGCAACGCCGATGCGCGTCAGGGGTATGCTCCTTGCGGCGCTCGCGTATTTCATCCTGCCCTTCGATCTCATCCCCGACATGATCGTGGGCCTCGGCTTCGCCGACGATGCCGCCTTGCTCACGGCTGTGCTTGGCCTCGTTGCCTCCCATATCACGCCCACCCACCGGGCGGCAGCGGCGCGCGCACTCGACAAGGAGCTGCCGGGCACCCGCTAGCGCTCTCTCTTCGGAAAACCGGTTTCCCACTTTTCTAATTCATGCTCTAGCGCTGCGGGTTGACGATCACCTTGCCGGTGACCTTGCGGCCTTCGATCAGCGACAGCGCCTTGGCGGTCTCGATCAGCGCGAAGCTGGCGTGGATATGGGGCACGATCATCCCCTGCCGGCACCAGTCAAGCAGCAAGGCCATGTTGGCGCGGTGCTGCTCGGGATAGCGTTCGACGAACGAGGTCCAGAACACGCCGATGATGGCGCACCCTTTGAGCATCACGAGATTGAGGGGAATCTTCGGGATCGTGCCTGAGGCGAAGCCGAGCACGAGGTAGCGCCCTTCCCAGGCCATGGCTCTCAGGCTCGGCTCGGCATAAATGCCGCCGACCGGGTCGTAGAGCACGTCCACGCCCTTCGGCAGCGTGAGCTGCTTGAGCCTCGCCTTGAGGTCCTCGGTCTCGTAGTTGATGCCCTCGTCGACGCCATGCTCGCGGGCGAAGGCAAGCTTGTCTCCGGACGAAGCCACGGCGATGACCCGAGCGCCCATCAGCTTGGCGATCTCCACGGCGGCAAGTCCGGCCCCTCCGGCGGCGCCAAGCACCGCGACGGTCTCGTCAGGCTTCAGCTTGGCGCGGTCCTTCAAGGCATGCAGCGCCGTGCCGTAAGTGATCGGGATCCCGGCAGCAATCTCCTCGCTCACCCCCTCGGGAATGGGAATGACGTTCTTCGCCTTGGTGACCACTTTCTCCCGGCAGCCATTGCCGCCGATATAGGCCACCACCCGTTGCCCGACCTCGAGGTCGGTGACGCTTGCGCCGAGGCCCTCGATGGTGCCGGCGACCTCCGCTCCGGGCGAGAAGGGGAGCGGCGGAGAGACCTGGTACTGGTTGCGCAGCAACAGTGTGTCGAAGAAGTTCAGCCCGACGGCCGTCACTTTGATGAGGACATCGTTAGGCCCAGGGGTCGGCTCGGCGACCTCTTCGAGGCGAAGCGCTTGGGGCCCGCCAAATTCGGCAAATTGCGCAACGCGCATCAAGCTGCTCCGCTTCTTGAGTTGTCGTTTCAAACCTCGAACAGCCGGTAGCGTATCGCGAGCGCCACAGCTTGGGTCCGGTTGGTCGCGCCGAGCTTGCGCAGGGCCGTCTGAGCATGCTCATCGACGGTCCGTTTGTCCACGTTGAGAATCTCCCCGATCTCCGAAGCCGACTTTCCTTGCGCCGACCAGGCGAGCACCTCGCGCTCGCGCCTCGTGAGCGGCGACTTTTCCTCGAATTTGGCCGAAGCGAGCTGGCGGATCCGTTCGAACGCGTAGAGCGCCATGAGATGGATGCTGGGCTTGGTCTTGGTCGTAAGGTCGATGTCTTCGCCCGCCAACCCCACGCCGGCCTCACACCCACCAGGACCGTGGATCGGCACGATGAACCCGCGCGAGAAGCGGAAGTCGGCCAGCAATTGCACAAGCCCCACAAGGCGTGGCTCCTCTTTGTCATACCGCGACGCGGTCCATTCGAAGGGCCGGGCCGAGCGGAGCGCGCGTTGCAGGGTTGGATCGAAACGCACATAGTCCCTGCTCGCGTAGACCTCCAGGAATTCCGCAGGGCATTGGGCGGCGATCACGAGATCGGTGACGCTTTGGTTTGGATCGGCCCTGATCCCGCCGACGAACAACCCTTCGAAACCGAACCGGGCGACCACCCGATGCAGGGCCTCGATCACGTCGCCAGGGGCCTCCAGCCGGTCGACACCCTCGGCAAACTCGAAGGCTTCCTGCCCGAAGGCCTTGGCCTTGATTCTCATCGGCGCGCCCCGCTGCGCTCATCCGTCGTCTGACTGACTATGCCTGTAGACGGAGTGTTTCGGAACCACTTTGGGCCTCTTCAGGCACGAATGCGGGGAAAACCTTGTTAGGCCGTGCCGCCTAATCCCTTTTGCCCCTGCCGCGCCTGTGGCAGAGAGGGTCCGTGAAAACCGCCCTTCCCTCCGCGCGCGGCTATTTCGCCATCGGCGTCGAGGGCATCTCCAAGCCTGTCAATCTCGGCAATCTCGTGCGCTCAGCGCACGCGTTCGGG
>JAENXG010000410.1 GCA_016649675.1 Methyloceanibacter sp. | reverse complement strand
GCTGTTGCGCTTCAACCACCACCAGGAATCGTCGTTGGTCAGTTCGAGCCCCCTGTCGGACCGGTTGCGCATGTAGATGTATTCGATGTCGGTCGTATTGCCGCGGGCGTCGGGATCGCTGCGGCGCACTTGCGTTCCTGTGATGACGCCGGTTGTCCATGTTGGACGCGCGTATTCCCATCCAAACCAGAGGGGGATACCCACCACGAGTGCAGCGATGGCTAGAACGGTACTCCCCCTGCGCCATAATATAAAGGCGAGCACGAGAATCGCGAGCAGGACGATGTAACCGATAGACAGCCAAGCCTGGAGCATAGCCGCGAGTATACGCACGCCGGCGGCAGCCACCCAAGCCCCTCTTCAGAGGGGCTTTCGGACAAGGTGAAGCAACTTCGCGCTGCCGGTGTAGGTCCGTCTGAGATCGCCCAGCAACTCTCTATCAGCCGCACGTCAGTCCACAGGATCCTGACGCCCAGCCGACCTTCATCACAACGATGCGCCGCTCACACCGGTGACCTAGCAACCCGCCTGTTGTTAGTCGTGGTCGTGGTCGTCCCCCTGATCGTGGTGGTCCCCCATCTGGTCTTCTTCACCGTCATTCTTGTCACTGCGACCTAGACCCGCCCCGCAGTGTGACGGGTCTATGTTAGTGGCCTCTTTTGACCATTTTCCCTCTTTATCGCAAGTGAGGCTAGCGATGTCTGTGATGCAAATAGTAGCTCCCTCCGAATAAGTCTCGCCTGCATAGACGCAAGTTGCAGCTGTACCCGGATTAGTTGGACCTCCATGATCGACTGTTGTTTGCGCGTAAGCTGTCCCTATCGAGAATAAAAACATTACAATGGCTCCGGCCAATCTCGTCATGGATCGACTCCTTCGGTTATGCGGATTTGAGATGAACAGGTTCGAACTCTTTAGGCATGGCTCTCAAGCGAGCAAAGACCGTCGAAGAAGCTAGAGAAATAGTCAAACCTTACGCGACGCGATTGAGCGCCCGCGAGGGCGAAGCTCAGCGCGTCAAGTTTCTGCATGGCGCCCCCGTTATTATGGGCGCTTGTAGCCGGTGATCATAGCGCGCACCAGATTCTCACGGTGTGCGAAACTTGCAAACGCCACGCCCACGAGATGGAAGAACACAAGTGCGAGCGTGATATTTGCGAATATCTCGTGCGCCTCCTCCACCGCTTCGCCGGTATCCTTGCTAAACATGCCAGCAAGCGGTCCCGCCTGGTGCTCTCCACCATAAACGATTAGGCCCGTCACCACGGTCGCGGCGAGGCAGACGAGAAGTGCAAACACCATGGCCGCGCCGCCCGGGCTGTGACCGAGATAGCGCTTCGCGTTCGAGGCGATGGTGTCGCGCAGGTAATTGATCGCCTCAGTAGGGCTGTAGCCGAAATCCGAGAAGCGTGCATGGCCTGAGCCCACGAAACCCCAAATCACGCGCGCCACAACGAGAATACCCACCACATAGCCCGCCCAGACATGCACTGTGAGTGGCTCCTCGACGAGATAGGCGATGGTAAAGGCGATGACCAGGCTCCAATGGAAAATCCTTACAAACGGATCCCAGACATAAACGTGCCGACGAGCGACTTCTGGATTTTGCATGAGGTTCTCCATAGCTAACGAGTTTCGCCTCTAAATTGACAAGCCTCAAAGGTAAAATTTTCGTCGAATTGGAGGAAGCGTTCATGTTGCGCATCTCAGGACTTCCCGCCGCTCTGATATTGCTCCTTGGTCTCACGGCGCTTGCACTTGCAGCAGACGATCCGCTGATTAAGCAAGCGCAGGGGCTGTTCCAGCCCATCCCCACTCAGCCTCCAGCGATTAAGGGTGTTAATGCGACACCTGCGATGGTGGAGCTTGGGAAGGACCTCTATTTCGATCCGCGTGCCTGTCGCAAAGCCACAACATCAGTTGCAACACTTGCCATCAGATCGGGCTGGGCGGCGTGGACATGATGTCCACATCGATCGGACACAAGTGGCAGAAGGGAGGCCGCAACGCACCCACGGTACTGAATGCAGTTTTCAACGTGGCGCAGTTCTGGGATGGACGTGCTGCCGACTTGAAGGCGCAAGCTGGTGGTCCAATCCAAAACCCCATCGAGATGGGCATTACGCACGAGCATGCTATCGAGCAGTTAAAGGGCATCCCGGGTTATAAGCCGCTATTTGAGGCTGCTTACCCCGATGACAAAGACCCCGTCACCATGCCGAACGTGGTGACGGCGATTGCAGCATTTGAGGCAACTTTGGTCACCCCAAATGCTCCCTTCGACAAATATCTCCGTGGAGACGCAAACGCGCTTTCGGCCGAGCAAAAAGAAGGCTTGAGGCTTTTCATCGACACGGGCTGTGCTGCTTGTCATTCGGGTATCAATGTCGGTGGTCAGATGTACGCCCCATTTGGGGTCATCGAGAGGCCCGGAGCTGATATC
>JAENXG010000088.1 GCA_016649675.1 Methyloceanibacter sp. | reverse complement strand
CCCAGCGCTGATCGAGATTGACGGGATTGGCCTCGTAGCTCGAGCGCTTGAGCCGGAGCACGGCGCCGACCTGGTCGACGATGAGCCCATAAAGTTCGCCGCGCTCCTCGATGCCGACGGCGAACGGGGACCCCCCGTCGGCACGCCGGCTGAGGCCGAGGCGCCGGCGGAGATCGATGGCCGTGACGATGCGGCCGCGGAGATTGAGCACGCCTGCCACTTCGGGCGGCGCGAGCGGCACCGGCGACAGGCCGCGCGGCACGAACACGTCGCGCACCCGCTCGAGCCTCAGTCCGAACAGCTGGCCCCCCGTCACCACGGTGACGAAACCTTCGGTCGGTTGTTCGAGCTCGTTCGCCTCTGCGCTCATGCCGCCACTCCCCGCTGCCTGCAACAGTCCTGAAGCGTGGCCATGAGCTTCTGCCGATCGAACTTGCCGACATAGCTCACGAACCCGGCCGCGCGGCTCTTCTCCACGAGAAGCGGGCTCGAATGGGAGGACAGCGCGATCAGCGGGATGTTCCCCCAGCCCGGGTCGGCCTTGATGTGCTGGGCGAGGGTGATGCCGTCCATCCCCGGCATATCGAGATCGCTGACGATGAGCTCGAATGAGGCGCCCTTGTCCTTGAGAGCGAGCGCCTCCTCGGCAGACGCCGCGAGCGTGACGGCGTAGCCGCTTGCCGTCAGCAGCGGTGCCAGCATGTTGCGGAAGAACTGGCTATCGTCAACGAGGAGAAGCCTGACCTCGCGCGACGTCTCCTCGGGCTTGGCCGCGAGCCGCTCACCGAGTCCCCTGCCAAGATAGTGCGAGACATCCACGATCTCGACGGCCTTGCCCTTGATGATGGCGGCGCCGATCATTCCCGGCGCCTCGGACTGGAGCTCTATTTCAAGTCGCTCCTCGACGATGTCCACGATCTCGTCGATGGCAAGCCCGACGGGGCGGCCGCCCTCGGTGAACACCAGAACCGGCTGCACGCCGTCGTCGCGCTTTCGACGCTCCGCATCGATATAGACGAGCGGCATCAAGGCGCCGCGGTACTGCACCACGTCCTCATCGTTGCAGCGCTCGATGTCGCTGAGGTCGATCTCCTCGAGCCGGGTGATGAGCGAGAGTGGCACCGCTTTCAGTGCCGGCGAGCCTGCGCGGAACAGGAGCAGCGCCGTCTTGCCTTCGTTCACCGCCGCAACCGAAGCGGGCACTTCATTGGCCTTCTCGCCCGCTTGCCCCTCGACCGAGCCGACCACGGAGCGGAGCGCATTCGGGTCGATGATCATGATGACGCTGCCGTCGCCGAGAATGGTGTTGCCCGAGAACATGCTGACGTCGCGCAACAGGCTCGACATCGGCTTCACCACGATCTCCTCGGTGCGGAACACGCTGTCGACGAGCACGCCGAACAGCCTCGCCCCGATCTGGATGACCACGACGGTGAGAATATTGTTGGCGACCCGCTCGAGCGTCGAGCTGGCGCCTTCGAGCTGCAAAAGCCGAGCGAGGTCGAGAAGCGGCAGGAGCTTGTCGCGCAAGCGAAGCACCGCTGTATCGTTGATCAGCTCGACTTGATGCCCGGAGGCCTTGCCGGTGCGGACGAGCTCGACGACGCTGTATTGCGGGATGGCAAAGCGGTGGCCCGAGGCCTCGACGATCAAAGCTGCCATGATCGCAAGCGTCAGCGGGATCTTGATGGTGAAAATGGTGCCCGCCGGCGAGGTCGACTTGAGCTCGACGGTGCCGCCGATCAGCTCGATATTGTTGCGCACCACGTCCATGCCGACGCCGCGGCCCGACACTTCGCTGACGGCGCTGGCGGTGGAGAAGCCCGGCCTGAAGATGAACTTATTGATGTCGAGGTCGCTCAGACGGTCGAGCTCGGCCTGAGTGGCGAGGCCATTCTCGATGGCTTTGGCGCGGATCTTCTGGGCGTTGAGCCCGCGTCCGTCATCGGCCACCTCGATGACGATATAGCCGCCTTGCTGATAGGCGCCGAGCTTGATCCGTCCGGTTTCCGGCTTGCCGGCCTCGACCCGCGCGGCCGGGGACTCGAGCCCGTGATCGGCGGAGTTGCGAACCATATGGGTGAGCGGGTCCTTGATCATCTCAAGCACCTGCCGGTCGAGCTCGGTCTGGCCCCCGGTCATGTCGAGCTCGATCTTCTTGTCGAGCTCGAGCGCCAGCTCGCGCACGAGCCGCGGCAGCTTCTGCCAGGCATTGGCGATCGGCTGCATGCGGGCCTTCATGATGCCTTCCTGCAGCTCGGCGGTGACGCTGGAAAGGCGCTGCAAAGGAGTCTTGAACTCGCTCTCGCCGGTGCGGCGTACGAGATCGAGCAGCTGATTGCGGGTGAGCACGAGCTCGCTCACCGTCGTCATCAGATGCTCGAGCGTGTCGACGCTCACCCGCACGGTCTGCGCGCGGGCTTGCGTTTCCCGGGCGCTGCTATCGGCGGCGCCGGCGCCATTGGTCGCCGGCCGGCTTGCGGGTTCCGCGGCTTCGGGCTCAGGCTCGCCTCGCCAGGCGCGCTCGATCTCCTCGAGCGCGGCCTTGACAGGCGGCAGGCCGCTGCTCTGGCTGCCTGCTGCGCTCGAGGCGTCGCCGAAAGCGTCGTAGACGACGGGCGGCGCGGCGTCGGGTTCGCCGAGAGCAAGCATTTGCAATCTGCCGATGAGATCGGCATCGGAGCCGGGGGGCTCGACGCCATCGCGCTCAAGCCCCGCCAGGATCTGCTTGATCCGGTCGATGCTGGCGAGAATGACGCTGACGCCCTCGACCGTGACGGGAGCACCGTCGCGATACTGGCCCATCAACGTCTCGCCGGCATGGGCAAGCTTGGCAAGGCGGTTCAGGCCGAGAAAGCCGCAGGTGCCTTTGATGGTATGAACCAGCCGGAAGATGGTGTTGAGCATCTCGGCATTGTTCGGCTCCTGCTCGAAACGCACGAGCTCGACGTCGAGCTGATCGAGACCCTCTCCGGTCTCGGTCAGGAATTCACCCAAAAGCTCATCCATCGCCCACCCCCGGCGCGAATCAGAGGCGTTGTCGCCAACGCCTTCGCGCCTTAGACGGACATTGTCTGAACTCTGGTTTACGTTCCGTTGACCAGCGCGACGATTTCGGCTTGGGACGGCGATTTCGAGAGGTCAGGCCGCCTTGAACTCGACCTCCCCCTCGCTGGCCTCGACCGTCACGGTCATGCCCGCCGCCGCCGCGACCCGGCTCGCGTAATAGGACTGGATCGAGTGGGCGTCGATTGCGACTCCGTTAGCACCTAAAAGGAGGCTCTTCACCTGGTCGGTCAGCCGCGCCGCATTCCCCTTCGCCTGGACGATGAAATTGACGTTTGGGGGGGTGCCGGCGATCTCGACGCTGACCGTCCCCCCGCGCGGGAGCGCAACGACCCCGAGAGCCGCAAGATTGAGCAGGAGCTTGACCTTGTTCTTCGGCAGCGTCACCGCAGGCCCTTGCCAGGTCAGTTGATGCTTGCCGCTCCCTTGCATGAACTCGCGGGTAACCTTCTCGGCGTCACGAAGGTCGATCTCGGCCCCTGCCGATCCGGCGGCGCCGAAGGCAAGCCGGGCAAATTGCAGCTTGGCCGAGGCCTGGTAGGCGCTCTTGCGGATGAGGTCCATGGCGGCCTCGCGCATCGCCTGGTCGGGCTCTTCGGCGAGCATCTCCAAGCCATTGGCGATGGCCGCAACGGGATTGATCACGTCGTGACAGATGCGGCTTGAGACGAGCGCAGCAAGCTCAAGATCGCCGATAGATGTCGGCTCGTTCATGGCCTCCTCCTTCGCTTCCGCTCTTTCCAGCGGAGATGACGTGGCCCACACAAGAATTTCTGTTACATGGGGGTCGCGCCTCCGCTTGAAACCGCCGTATCGCGGGCGCGAACGAATCAATGTCGTAAGAGAGCATTGTGCCTTGTCAGCCCCAAGACACACAACAGCGCCGGTGACCCATGCACGCGGAGATTTCGACTTCGCTCGTGCCGCATCGCTCCTGACCGATGCCGCTTCCCGCGCCGGCGCCGCCATCATGGCGCATTTCCAGACGACGACGGAGGTCGAGCTCAAGGGCGACCTCAGCCCGGTCACGCGCGCCGACAGAGACTCCGACGCCATCATCCTCGAGGCGCTGAAACGGCTCGCCCCCGATGTGACCGTGGTGTCAGAGGAGGCTCACGGTGCGACCTCCACCCCTCTCGGGGACCGCTTCTTCCTGGTCGATCCCCTCGACGGCACCAAGGAGTTCATTCAGAAGCGCAGCGACTTCACCGTCAACATTGCGCTGATCGAGGACGGACGCCCGCGCTTCGGCCTCGTCTTTGCGCCGGCCCGGGCGCTCCTTGCCGTGACGATTGCCGAAGGCGAAGCGGTCGAGGCGGAGCTTAAGCCGGACGCGGCGGGGGCCGATCTCGACAGGCTCGAACGGAGAAGGCTCTGCGCCCGTGCCGGAAATCCTGAGGGCCTGACCGCCCTGGTCAGCCTCTCCCATCTTGACCCCGACACCGAGGCCTTCCTGGCCAAGCTCAAAATTGCCGCGCGGTCGGGCGCAGGCTCGTCCGTCAAATTTCTCGCCATCGCGCAAGGCGAGGCCGACGTCTATCCCCGGTTTGGGCCCACCATGGAATGGGATACCGCGGCCGGGCAGGCCGTGCTCGAAGCCGCGGGCGGGAGCGTCGTCACTGCCGCCGGCGAACCGCTGCGCTACGGCAAGACCGAGCAGGGATTGCGCAACCCGAGCTTCATCGCCTGGGGCGCTCAAGGGGCAGCGTGACCTCGAAGGCAGGTCCGGCCAAGCCTCTTGCGTAATCGCGAATCCCTGGTGGCCAGCCCTCAACCAGCTGATTGAAGCGCTCCTTGTTGCCGGCGAACAGCGCCCTGAGCGCTTCCTCGAACCCGGCCTCGTTCCCCGCCATGGCAGCCATGAAGCGGTAGGCTGCTTCTTGTGACTGGCGAATGCGATCCTTGCCGCCATTGCCGCGTCTCGCCTCCTCGACGAGCTTGCGCAGCGCAACGGATGCGCCGCCCGGTTGCCGGCCAAGCCAATCCCAATGTCGCGGCAGCAAGGTGACCTCGCGGGCCACGACCCCGAGCTTGGGACGGCCGGGACCGCGGCGATCGTCGGCGCTGCCTTTCGGCGATCTGCCGATCTGAGTCTCCGGCGCATGTGCAAGCCGCCTCAGCACGTCGTCGGGGCCGCCGCGAAAATCCAAATCGATGGGCTCGGCGGTCACGTCGTCGAAGATAAGGATCGGCGTCGTCTCGTCAGCATCGAGCGCGGCCTTTGCCGTCAGCGCCACCTCTGACAAGGCTCCGGAGGCAATGCGGGTCGAGCCGCGAAAGGCCGTGCAGCGTCGTCTCTCGTCCATCTGACGTCGCTCATCCATCTTCGGGCCCCTCGCGTCAGGCTCACTGTCATTCATTTTACCCGGGTGAAACTCCGCGTCAATATTACCCGGGTAAATTTCGTCCGCCGACATGGCACAGGATCGTTCC
Source organism: Methyloceanibacter sp. (assembly GCA_016649675.1). GTDB lineage: Bacteria > Pseudomonadota > Alphaproteobacteria > Rhizobiales > Methyloligellaceae > Methyloceanibacter. Next base: position 3,507 of record JAENXG010000088.1, on the reverse strand, counting down.
TGCAGCCGCAAGCTGCAGAGCCACAGTTTCGTAATAGTTTAGGCAAATCATAGCGGCCGCCCCCGAGTCGGCAGGCCACCCCGGCCCGGGCCCCAGAGGCAAGGTCATGCATTTGAAGTTCTCTTTGATTGCCGTGCTCGCGACGACTCTGCTTGTCCTGGCTGCGGCCCCGGCATCGGCGGAAGACAGCGGCGCTGCGCCGCAAATCCAGCTCGCTCAGGCCGGCGGCCCCATGGTCATTACGCCGCAGCCGGACCCGAGCCGACACCACGCGGTCAATCCCGACGCTCCGCCGCTCCCTCCAGGAGATCAAAGCACCTATGTGCCGCCAGCCGACCAGGGCGGTCCCGGCCGGCCCTATGAGCCCGGGCCAGGCGCGCAGGGGCCGTATGTTCCGCCTGAGGCCCAGAGCCAGGGCACGTTCTCGTTGGAGGAGATCAATGAGACGGGGCACCGCTTCTTCGGCCGCGTCTCCGTTGGCTTTGCCCAGGCGGTGGAATATGCCTTTCAGCGCGCGGGACGGCCGAACGGCTATATTCTCGGAGAGGAAGCCGGCGGCGCCTTCATTGCCGGCTTACGCTATGGCGAAGGCACGCTCTACACCAAGGATGCCGGCGACCACAAAGTCTACTGGCAGGGCCCCTCGCTCGGCTACGACTTCGGCGCGGAAGGCTCGAAAACCATGGTGCTCGTCTACAATCTCCGCAGTCCAGGCGAGATTTTCAACACCTATCCAGGGGTAGACGGCTCGGCCTATTTGATCGGCGGAGTGGGCGTCACCTTTCTCACCCGCGACCAAGTCGTGCTGGCGCCGATCCGCTCAGGCATAGGGCTGAGGCTCGGCGCCAATGTCGGCTACCTGAAATATACCCGCGAACCCACTTGGAATCCGTTCTAGTTTGGCGGTAAGGAAGCTCGGCGGAGGGCTTCCGCGCGGGCGGCGCCGAATTGGCGCCATGTTTCCGCTTAGGCTTGCCCGAGGAGCGTCGGCTTTGGTGACGCGTGGGCGCTGAACCGGGGAGCGCTTGGTTTTGATGATCAACGCGTTGATGTTTGGAGCGCTAGGCTTCCTTTTGGGATGCCTGCTTGCGCTCATGCTCGCGCCCCCGCTGTGGAACCGCGCCGTGCGGCTGACCACGCGCAAGCTCGAAGCGACCATGCCCATGTCGCTTGGTGACATCCAGGCCGACAAGGATCAGCTCCGCGCCGAGTTTGCCATCGAGCTGCGCAAGGTCGAGGTCGCGCTCGACAAGGCGAAGGAAAAGGCCACGCGCGAGCTGATCGAGGCGAACAAGCGCCGCGTGGAGATCGCGGTGGTAAACACCGACCTCGCCGCCGCCAAGGCGCAGCTGCAAGAGAACGAGAATGCCAATCGTGTCCTTCAGCAGACGATCAAGCGGCGCCTGCCGGATCTCGATAGCCGTCTGAAGGCGGCCAAGAAGGCGCTTACCGAGCTCGAGTCGATCAACGCCGAGCTTCGCACCACAGTCGCGTCCCAGTCAGAGGCGCTCAAGGCCGCGCGCACGACCTTGCACAATCAGCGCTCCGACATCGAGCGCTTGCGCCTGGCGTTGGAGAGCGGCAGCGGCGGAGGCGTGCGTGGCTTCGGCAAAGCGGACGCCCGCTCTCTTGCCGAGAGCCAACGCTTGAGCGCGGAACTGTCCAAGACCCAAGAAGAGCTCGAGCGCGCAAAGACGGGCGCCCAAGAGAACATGCTTCTCCGCCGCGAGCTTACGCGGCTCACGTCGCAGATCCTTGCCGTGGCGCGGGCGCAAGGGGGGGGACCGGTCCAGCCCCGCCTAGTCATGGAGGTTGCCCAGACCTATACCGAATTCAGCAGCATGCAGGAGCCGCAAGAGCCGGAGCCAGAGCCCGAGTGGCATAAGGTACACGCCGGGAACGGGTCCGCGCACGAGCCGGAAATGGCCGAGGCCGCTCTTGCCGTCGATGCCATGGCGGCCGGGATGGGCCGTGCTGCGGCCAACGCCCTGGAGCGCGCCGCTCCTGCCGAGGAAGAGGCGGACGGCGAGGCTGAAGAACCGAAAGGACCGCTCGCGAGAAGATTTGCGGCCCGCCGGGAGAAGCGGCGCGCCCGCAAGTCCGCCGGCGGCGGCGGGAGCCTGAGCGACCGGCTGAGAGGCCTCGTCGCCGATAGGGCCGAGACCTCCTAACCTCGTCTTGAGCTTCAGGTGTGCAGGAAGCTCCGCGAACCACCCTTCAGTCTCAGTGCCGTCAGCCGATCGGTGAAGATCGCGCCGGTATCGATGCCGATGCGGTTGGAGCGCGTCACGGGGTCTGGCCCCGGCGTATGCCCATGCACCACGATCTTGCCGAAGGGCTCGGGGTACTCGAGAAACGGGGCCCTGATCCAAATGAGGTCGGCTTCGACTTGCGCTTCAAGTGGCACGGCGGGCCTGACGCCGGCATGGACAAACAGATAGTCGCCGTAGGAAACGCTGAGCTCCAGGCTCTTGAAGAAGCGGAGATGCGCCTCGGGAAGAACATCGGCGAAGGTTTTGCGCCATGTCTCGGGAGACGCCCGCAGACGACTGAGCCACTCCGTGTCGACGCCATAGGAGGCCATCGTCTCCTCGCCGCCATTCATCAGCCAATGATCGAGCCGCGCCGCATCGCTGAGAAAACCGAGCAGAATCGCCTCGTGATTGCCCTTGAGGAAATGCGCGTCTAAGTCCTGCGGCAGTCCGGTGAGCAACGTCTCGATTACGCCCCGGCTGTCGGGACCGCGATCCACATAATCTCCGAGAAAGACCAGCGTCGCCCGCCCGGCGTGGCGAGACGCCCGCGCATCGGCCGCAATCTGGCGAAGCAGGTCAGCAAGCAAGTCGGCCCGGCCGTGAATGTCGCCCACGGCGTAGAGGAGCTGACCCTCTGGCAGTGTCGGATGGTCCAAGCGTGGCGAAGGCGAAAGCGACACGACTCAACTTTAACCCAAACAGGGGCGGGTTCGGCGTTCAATATCGGTGTTAAGTCGAGATGGCCGTTCCGCGCAGGTCAAAGACCTGAGCACGGCGAGCGTGTCCCCGGCCGGCGCCCTAGCTGCTCTCGGCCTTGCCCAACAGCTCGTGGTAGAACGTCGTCGGCAAGCCGAACACCGTGGTCACGCAATTGGCCCTGAGCCCGATGAAGAGGACCATCTCGCCGTCGCGCAGCTGGTCGTCCGCGGTGATGATGTAGAGCGTCTCGATATTGAGGGGAGGCAACCCCTTGAGTGCGGCGGCGCGTTGCTCGAAGGCCTTGAGATCGGCGTCGGCGAGGTAGTCGTATTTGGCGTGCACCTGCTCGATGGCGGCGATGATCTCGCTTTCACTCTTGCAGACCACCGGCGTCGAGACCGGTCCCTCGCCATTATAATAGGTCGTGCCGTGCTCCTGGACGAGCGGCCCAAGCTTCTCCGAATAGGCCTTGAACCCGGCAACGCCCATCAGAGCGCCGGAAAGCAGGACTCCCGCCAAAACTCTTGACCAGGTTGGTATGGTCACGTTCCCT
>JAENXG010000311.1 GCA_016649675.1 Methyloceanibacter sp. | reverse complement strand
CACCGTGTCGCTCTCCATCTCGGCCACGAACTTGTCGGCGGTCTGGTCGAGCACCGGAAAGGTCCCGTAATGGCAGGGCACGATCACTTCGAACTGGAAGAAGCGCTTGCAGGCCAGCGCCGCCGTCATGGCACCCATGGTATAGCGGTCGCCGATCGGCACGAAGCCGATCTCCGGCTGGTAGATCTCATTGATCAGCCCCATGTCGGAGAAGATGGCGGTGTCGCCCATGTGATAGACGGTCCTGTCTTCGCTTGCGGCGATGACGAGCCCGCAGCAGGCGCCGAGATAGAGCGGACGGCCGTCGACGATGTTGGAGGCCGAATGCCAGGCCGGCACGAAGGTGAGGTCGAAGTCACCATGGTAGAGCGTGCCCCCGGTGTTGCCGGGGTCGATCTTGTCCACGCCGCGACCTGCCATATAGGTGGCGAGCTCGTGCACGGCGAGAAGCTGGGCACCGGTCTCCTTGCAGATGCGCACGGTATCGCCCACGTGATCTTCATGGCCGTGGGTGAGCGCCACGTGGGTGACGTCCTTGGCCGCCTCGTGCACTTGGATGCCCGCGTCCTCGAAGGTGGCATTGCCGGTAAGAAACGGATCGATCAGGATGCTTGCTTCGCCCGTGTCGATACGGAAGCAGGAATGGCCGAACCACGTAATCTTCATGCGCTTTACCCTCTGATGCTCCGCTCGTGACTGTAGCACCTCTCATCGCCATCGAAGACCTGCCGCGCCTGCTTGTCCCTGAGGCCCGGCTGCTCGGGCTCGACGTCGGCACCAAGACCGTCGGCATGGCCCTGTCGGACGTGACCCGCTCGATCGCCACCCCTTACGACACGGTGCGCCGGACGAAGTTCACGGCCGACGCCAAATCGATTCGCGACGTGGTGGCAAGGAACGGGGTCGGCGCGCTCGTGATCGGCCTGCCATTGCATCTCGACGGCTCCGAAGGACGGCGCGCCCAATCGACCCGGGCCTTCGCCCGCAACCTTGCCGCCCATGTCGAGGTGCCCATGGTGTTCTGGGATGAGCGGCTTTCGACGGCCGCCGTCGAGCGCCACCTCATCGAGGCCGACGCCTCGCGCAAGCGCAGGGCCGAAGTGATCGACCGGATGGCGGCGGCCTATATTCTGCAGGGGGCTCTCGACCGGCTAAAACGCCTCGCTGAGCAACGTTAGGCTGAGATTGTCGTTGAGGATCAGATAGCCCGCTGGAGTCTCGGGGCATAAACCGCCGCCGCAGATGAGGACGGTGGAGATCACGTTGCCGACGGCGAGCACCACGAACAGGACGAAAGCGGAAAGCGGCAGCACATTCATGCGGTTCGACCAGGGCTCGGTGCGGGCGAATTGCCGGTCGTCCAACAGCATGAGGCCGCTGCCGACGATCATCAGGCTGAAGGCGATGAAAGCCCAGGTGTAGAGGTGGTACCCGAAAATGTCGTTCCCGTACGAGCCCGAGCCCGGAACGATGTGATCGAGAATTTGCCGCGTGGCGACGGCAGCACCCGCGGCGGCGCCCAAGACGATCACCCCGTAATGGCTCGGCCGCGGACCGAACAGGAGATTGAGCGCGAGCCCAAAGCCGGCCGCAGTGAAGCCCCCCCGCTGCAGAATGCACAAGGGGCACGGTAGATCGCGGAACCAGAGCTGATCGACGAAGGCGAGCACGAGCACCGTGTCGACAACGATCAGCCCTAAGGCATTGAGGAGCCTCGACAGGTCGCCAGGCACGCTTAGCTCCTTAACTCAAAGCGCGATGTTCAACACGTCGCTCATATGGATGCGGAATAGCACGAGCAGCATCACGAGGCCTGCGACCCAAAAGCCCATCGCCGCCCCGCGCTGCCTGAGCCAGGCCGCGCCAAGTCCGCAGGCAAAGAGAAGAAAAGGTAGGCTCATCATGGTGCAGCCTCCGCCTGACCGACCCCATGCCGGCTTCCGTCCGCGCCGGTCGAAGCGAGTCTCGGTGATTCGCTACGAGGCGTAAACCGCAACCTATTGATATTCCGGGCCCTGGCAAGCCTGAAGGTGGGGGCTCTTGCCTCCCTGTCGCGGCCTGAGACAGAATGAGGCCGCCCGAGCAGGCGGCCTCGAACGATTTTTCTAGGTGGCGGCGGCTACCGCGCAGCCGGTCAATAGCAGGGCACGCACCGGCAGACTACGCCACACCACCAGTGGAATCCCCGTGGGCAGTGGCGGCCCCAGCCACGGCAGGCGGTCGTCTCGATGGGCGAATAGTTCTTGGCGGCGCTGGGCAGATTGAGGGTCCCGGATCTCCAGGTCGCCGCGTCGGCCTTCCACGCAACGCTTCCTGCGAGCAGCATTACCGTCGTCACACCTAGGGCAATCGCAAGCTTGCGCATCTCTTATTCTCCCTGGTCTTGGGTTTCGCATCCCGCTTGAAGCAGCAGGACGCATTCGGGCCTAGCGCAAGATTCGCCGTCGGGACACTCACCCTCGTCCGCAAGATTGCCAAGCGGTGAAGGCAAAACTCACGCCACGCTCTGGGCCACGGGCGGGAAGGAAGCGTATGCGGGCGGCATGTCAGCGCGTCGAGATGCCCAGCGTTGCCTGAGTCTCTAGCCGCTTACCTTAGCTCCGCTCAATGCTTGCCGCTCGCGCCAAGCAGGTTTATACAGTGCCCTTTAATGAGCATTGCGGCCGAAGCCCCAACCTTCTCCTTCTCCCATCGCCATCTTCTTGGAATCGAAGGCCTTTCGCGCGCCGAGATCATCGCGCTGCTCGACCTTTCGGAAGAGGCCACCAAGCTCAGCCGTCAAGTCGCCAAGAAACGCGACGACCTCCGCGGCCGCACCCTGATCAATCTTTTCTTCGAGGCCTCGACCAGGACGCAAAGCTCCTTCGAGCTTGCGGGAAAAAGACTGGGCGCCGACGTGATGAACATGTCGATCCCGACCTCCTCGGTGCAGAAGGGCGAGACCCTGATCGACACGGCGGTGACGCTGAACGCCATGCGCCCCGACATCCTCGTGGTGCGCCACCATGCGGCCGGCGCGGTCGAGCTGCTGGCCCAGAAAGTCGATTGCTCGGTGATCAATGCCGGCGATGGCAGCCACGAGCATCCGACGCAGGCGCTGCTCGATGCGCTCACCATCCGCCGTCACAAGGGGGGCATCGAAGGGCTCATCGTGGCGATCTGCGGCGATATCCTGCATTCGCGGGTCGCACGATCCAATATCCTCCTCCTCAATGCGCTCGGCGCCCGCGTCCGGGTCATCGCGCCCTCCACGCTGCTCGCCTCAGGCATCGAGCGGCTCGGTGTCGAGGTCTATACCTCGATGTGGGAGGGGCTGGT
>JAENXG010000021.1 GCA_016649675.1 Methyloceanibacter sp. | reverse complement strand
GCCCATCTCTTTGCGCTTCCCGTGACCGGGCTCAGATTCTTCACCGTGTATGGCCCGTGGGGGCGGCCCGACATGTCGCTCTTCCTCTTCACCCGCCAAATCCTTGCGGGCGAGCCCATCCAGGTCTTCAACTACGGCAAACACGCCCGCGACTTCACCTTTATCGACGATGCGGTCGAGGGCGTTCTGCGTACGCTCGATACGGTCGCGACCCCCGATCCTGAGTGGCGCGCCGAGGCGCCCGACCCCGCGACCTCGTCGGCGCCCTATCGGCTCTACAATATCGGCAACCACAGCCCTGTGAGCCTGCTCGACTATATCGCCGCGATCGAGAAGGCGTTGGGTCGTAAGGCCAAGATCGAGCTCGTACCGGCCCAACCTGGCGACGTAGAGGAGACCTATGCCGGGGTCGAGGCACTGAAGCGCGCGACCGGGTTTCAGCCCGCAATGCCCCTCGAGGTGGGGATCGAGCGCTTCGTCGCCTGGTATCGCGACTATTATCGGGCGTGAGGCTTTGGCCTCACTCCAAGGAGCCGCCGAAGGCGGCATCTTGAAGGCTACGACGCTTTACCCGGAGCCGAGTTGACAAGGCTTGCCCACAAGCCATGATCGGTTCCCCGCACCCTTTTGGTGCTCCGTCCCGCCGCGAGGGCCGCGCAATGCCAGAGGCGTCCGCCGCCTATTCGGCGTTCATCAGCTACGCCAAGGCCGACCACAAGAAGGCGCACGAGATCGCAGCCTCCTTGGAGGAGCGCGGTTTCAAGTGCTGGATCGCGCCGCGGGACGTGAGGGCCGGACGCCCCTATGGCGATGAGATCATCAGGGGCATCGAGCGGTCGCGCTGCTTCATCCTGGTGCTGTCCGCGGCGAGTAACGACTCCGCCTTCGTCGCGCGCGAGGTGGAGCGGGCGGTCAGCAAGAAGAAGCCCGTGTTCCCGGTGCGCGTCGACAATGTTGAGCCCGCGCCCTCGCTCGAGCTGTTCATCTCCGGCACCCAATGGATCGACGCGTTCGCCGGGCGGCTTTCCTCGCATATGGACCACTTGGCTGCCATGCTTGCCGACGATGGCGCCGAAGACGGCCAGCTCGAAGCGGGGAAGGACCGTCCGGACCCGCGCAGGCTTGCGAAATGGGCGTTGCCGGCAGGGGCGGCAGCAGCCGTGCTTCTTGCCATTGGCGCCGGGATTGTCCTCTGGCCAGTGCACAATCAGGTCCCGCACGACACGGAAGTCTCCGATCCCTCCCTTGTGGCCAAGCAAGTGGCCGCTGCGCAGCCTCGCGGCAATGGCGAAGAGATGATCGCAGGCGGCAACGTGCAACAAGGCATGGGCCGCGCGTTAGGGCTTCAGGATGTCGGGGATTCCGATTTCCAAGCTTGCGAGAAGGCCTCGGGCGACGCCGGTATGGCTGCTTGCGACCGCGCCATCGCCTCGGGAAAATTCACCGGGCGCAATCTGTCCTATCTCTACAACGATCGCGGCTTCTTAAGCATGCAGAAAGGCGAGCTCGACCAAGCCTTGGTCGATCTCGATGAGGCCATACGCATCGACGCGAGCAATCTCTTCGCCTTCTGGAACCGTGGCGCCGTCTATGGAGCTAAGGACGATTTCGAGCGCGCGCGGGACGACTTCGGCAAGGCGCTCGCTCTCAATCCCGACACGGCGACCAAGGCGAAGATCGAGGAGGCCTTGACGGCAATGAATGACTCGGTGGCGAGAAACTCAGACCCGTCGGTCATCAGCGATCCGTCGGCCTTCTGGGGCCACGGAGAAGAAGGAAGCGCCTCGGCTTCCTCGAACTATCCAGCCGCCATGCCGGCAGCCCCTTCGACGGAGGCAATGCCGGCGCTGCCCGAGTCGCCTCCGCCCATCCCGACCCGCTAACCTTGGGCCCGGGAAACAGTCTCGGTGTCCTCACCGGTTCGTGAAAACCGGCGTGCGCTTCTCGATGAAGGCGGCCATGCCCTCTTTCTGGTCTTCGGTGGCGAACAGCGAATAGAACTGGCCGCGCTCGAACCGGGCGCCTTCCGCGAGCGTCGTGGCAAAGCCGCGATTGATCGCCTCCTTGATCATCATCACCGCGTGCTGCGACAGGTTGGCGATCTTGTCGGCGACCTTCATCGCCTCGTCGTGGAGCTCTGCGACCGGCACGATCCGGCTCACCAGGCCTGAGCTCTCGGCCTCCTCGGCTTTCATGCGCCGCCCGGTAAGGCAAAGCTCCATGGCCTTGGCCTTGCCGACGGCCCGCGTCAGCCTCTGCGTGCCGCCGTTGCCCGGCATGATGCCGAGCGTGATCTCGGGCTGGCCGAACACGGCATTGTCGGCGGCAAGGATGATGTCGCAAGCCATGGCAAGTTCGCAGCCGCCGCCAAGCGCGTAGCCTCCCACCGCCGCGATAATCGGCTTGCGGCAGCTCCCGATCCGGTCGAAAGGCGCGAGGAAATCGCCGCCATAAGCCTCGACGAAGGTCTTCTTGTGCATCTCCTTGATGTCGACGCCGGCGGCAAAGGCCTTCTCGTTGCCAGTGATGACGATGCAGCCGATTCCGCTATCCGCCTCGAAGCCGTCGAGTGCGCGGTTGAGCTCGCTGATCAGCTGCGTGTTGAGCGCGTTCAAGGCATGGGGACGGTTCAGCGTGATGAGGCCGACCTTGCCCTTTCTGGTGACGAGGATCGTCTCGTAGGCGCCCATCGCCTTCGGTGTTTCCGGTTCGTGAGCGGTGAAGACATTCAACATGGTTGGTTCTAGTCCCCTAGCGTTGACAGGTTGGACAATAGAAGGTGGAACGTCCTCCCTGGACGATGCGCCGCACCGTGCCGCTGCAGCCTTTTGTCTGGCATTTTTTGCCTTCGCGGCCATAGACGTTGAATCGGTGTTGGAAGTCGCCGAGCGAGCCGTCAGCGCGTTTGTAATCGCGCAAAGAAGAGCCGCCCGCCTTGATCGCATCTCCGAGCACCGCCTTGATGGCGGCGACCAGCGCGACCGTCTTGGGCGTCGGTTTGCCCGATTTCGTGGCGAGCGTGCCGGCGAGCTTGAGCGGAGAGATGTGCGCGCGGAAGAGCGCCTCGGAAGCGTAGATATTGCCGAGCCCGGCGATCAGCTTCTGGTCCACCAGGGCAACCTTGATCGAGGTGGCCTTGCCCTTGAGTTTCGAGGCGAGCCATGCGGGCGTGAAGGCGGGGCTGAGCGGCTCGACGCCGAGGCCCTTGAACAGCTTGTGGCTGTCGAGCGCATCGGCACGGATGAGGTCCATCAGCCCGAAGCGGCGCGCGTCGCTATAGCGGACCGCCGTGCCGTCGCCGAGATGAAACACGATATGCTCGTGCTTGGGGATGTCGGCCTGCTGATGGGCGAATTTGCCAGGGACGCTCGCCGCGCCATTGGCAGCGTCGATGCTGAAGCGGCCGCTCATGCCGAGATGCATCACCAGCACCTCGCCGTCGTCGAGGCGGGCGAGCAGATATTTGGCGCGCCGGTCAAGCGCCTCGACCGTCCGCCCCTCGAGCCTCGTCCCGAAATGCTTGGGCAGCGGGAAGCGCAAATCGGCGCGCCTCTGCTCGACGCGCGCAAACGCGTTGCCGACCAGGACAGGCTCAAGCCCCCGGCGCACGGTCTCGACCTCGGGAAGCTCCGGCATGATGAACCGCCATATCGCACTGCAGAAGAAGCTCCGTTGCGCTGCAACAATAGCCTGATCTTGGGGCTTGCGCTATTGTCCCGCGCATGAACGAGGACCTCGAGAGCCCTGGGGCCGCAAAGGCCGCGACGAGCTTCGGCTTCGCCGAGGTCGCCGGTGACGCCAAGCAGGGGCTGGTGAACGAGGTTTTTACCAAGGTCGCGCGCCGCTACGACCTGATGAACGACCTGATGTCTGGCGGCCTTCATCGGCTGTGGAAAAGCGAGCTTCTCGCCTGGCTTGCGCCGCCGAAAAGCGCCGTTTCTTACGCCCTTCTCGACGTTGCCGGGGGCACCGGCGATGTCGCCCTCAGATTTATGGAAATCGCGGGGAAGGGCGCCAGCGCCGTGATCTGCGACATCAGCGCCGAGATGATCGAGGTGGGGCGGAGCCGCGGCAAAGGGGAAGCGGACCGGCTCCGCTTCGTGCGCGGCAATGCTGAGGCTTTGCCCTTTGCGCAAGCGAGCTTCGACGCCTACACCATCGCCTTCGGCATGCGCAATCTTACCCATATGGAGGCGGCACTTGCCGAGGCGTTCCGCGTGTTGAAGCCCGGCGGCCGGTTTCTCTGCCTCGAATTCTCGAGCGTGGAGGTGCCGGTGCTCGATCGGCTTTATGACGCCTATTCGTTCAATGCCATCCCGATACTTGGCGGCCTCGTGACCGGCGATAGCGCCTCTTATCGCTATCTCGTGGAGAGCATCCGCCGCTTCCCCGATCAGAAAACCTTCATGGGCTTGATCGAGAATGCTGGCTTCGAGCGAGCGCGCTACCGCAATCTCACCGGCGGGATTGCGGCCATCCACTCCGCCTGGCGACTGTGATGAGGCCATAATTTGAATGCGATTGCGAATATGGCGCGGCTGACGCACGCGGGCGTCGTCATCGCCTGGAGCGGCGCACGCGTGATGCCCGAGCAGGCGAACCTGCCCGCGCCGCTTGCCCTGTTCAGCCGCGTGACCGCGGCGCTGCGCAAGAATGGGGCAGGAGAGGCGGGGAACGAGGCACGGCTCTCCACCGCGCTCACCTCGCTCGGCCCCTCCTACATCAAGCTTGGCCAGTTCCTCGCCACCCGCGACGACATTATCGGGCGCGAGCTCGCCCGTGACCTCTCGACGCTCCAGGACCGCCTGCCGCCCTTCTCGCAGACCGAGGCGCGGGAAGCGGTGGAGCAGGCGCTGGGAGCGCCCATCGACACGCTCTTCGCCGAGTTCGGTCCCCCGGTCGCTGCCGCCTCGATCGCGCAGGTGCACAAGGCTAAGGTGCGGAGGTCGGACGGGACGCTCAAGTCGGTGGCGGTGAAGGTGCTCCGGCCCGGCATCGAGCAGCGCTTCCAAAGGGACCTCGACAGCTATTTCTTCGCCGCGCGCATGGTCGAGCGCCTGCATCGGCCTTCACGCCGCTTGCGTCCGATCGCCGTAGTCGACACGCTCGCCAAGTCCGTCGCCATCGAGATGGATTTGCGCATGGAGGCCGCGGCCATCTCGGAGATGGCGGAGAACTCCAAGAACGACGAGGGCTTCCGCGTGCCTGAGGTCGATTGGACGCGGAGCGCGCGCCGCGTCCTGACGCTCGAATGGATCGACGGCATCCAGATCTCCGACCATGCGGCTTTGCGCGCAGCCGGCCACGATTTGAAGGCGCTCGGCGCGCGTCTGATGCAAACCTTCCTCCGCCACGCCATGCGCGACGGTTTCTTCCATGCCGACATGCATCCGGGGAATTTGTTCGTCGACGAGCAAGGCCGCATCGTCGCCGTCGATTTCGGCATCATGGGCCGTTTGGGTGCGAAGGAGCGGCGCTTCCTCGCCGAGATCCTGCACGGCTTCATCACCCGCAACTACACCCGCGTGGCCGAGGTGCATTTCGAGGCGGGCTACGTCCCGCGGCGGCATTCGGTCGCCCAATTCGCCCAAGCGCTCCGCGCCATCGGCGAGCCGATCATGGACCGGCCGGCGAGCGAGATCTCCATGGCGCAGGTCTTGGGCCAGCTCTTCCAATATACTGAAGTGTTCGACATGGAGACGCGGCCCGAGCTGCTGCTCCTGCAAAAGACCATGGTGGTGGTTGAGGGTGTCGGCCGCGGCCTCGATCCGGAGCTGAACATGTGGGTCGTGGCAGACCCCGTGGTGCGGGAGTGGCTGGAAAAGGAGCTTGGCGCCGGGGCCCGCATCGAGGCGGCGGCGGAGGTGGCGGTCAGCGTCGGCCGCTTCGTCGGCGAGATCCCGAAGCTGCTCGGCCAGGCCGAGCGCGCCGCGGACGCCTTTGCCTCCATGGCCGAGCAGGGCATGCGGCTCGACAACGACACCGTGGAGCGGCTGGCAGAGGCGCAAAGCCGCCAGAACCGCATGACCCGCATCGGCATCTGGGTCGGCGCGCTCGCGCTCGCCGCCATCGCCTTCGCGCTGTGGTTTTGAACGTTGACCATTAACCTTATTTATTGTCATTGCCCGGCTTGACCGGGCAATCCAGTAACCCCTGCAGGCAGTTATTGCTAAAGTCGGTGGTTACTGGATTCCCGCTTTCGCGGGAATGACCCTGCGTGAGAGGCCAGACGTGCAAAACAAGCGCATCCTGCTCATCGTAGGAGGCGGCATCGCCGCCTATAAGAGCCTCGAGCTCGTCCGCCGCTTGAAGGAGCGGGGCGCCTCGGTGCGCGCGATCCTGACCAAAGGCGGCGCCGAGTTCGTGACGCCCTTGTCGTTCTCGGTGCTCACCGAGGAGAAAGCCTTCGCTGACCTGTTCGACCTCAAGGATGAGGCGGAGATCGGACATATCAGGCTGTCACGCGAAGCTGATCTGATCGTCGTCGCGCCGGCCACGGCAGACCTCCTCGCCAAGATGGCGCAGGGCTTGGCCGACGACCTTGCCACCGCCGTCCTGCTTGCCACCGACAAGAGGGTCCTGGCCGCTCCCGCCATGAATGTGCGCATGTGGCAGCATCCGGCCACGCGGCGGAATATCGCGACGCTCCGCACCGACGGCATCGCTTTTGTCGGACCCGACGAGGGCGAGATGGCCTGCGGCGAATATGGCCTGGGCCGCATGGCCGAGCCTGCCGCCATCCTCGACGCGATCGCGGGCCTGCTTGATACGAAGACGACAGGGCCGCTTGCCGGCCCACTCAGTGGTCGCCGCGTGCTGATCACCTCAGGCCCGACGCACGAGCCCATCGACCCCGTGCGCTATCTCGCCAACCGCTCCTCCGGCAAGCAGGGCCATGCCTTAGCCCGCGCGGCCTCGGCGCTCGGCGCCGAGGTGACGCTGGTGAGCGGCCCCGTCGCGCTTCCCGATCCTCCTGGCGTGCGTGTGGTGAGGGTTGAGACGGCGCACGAGATGCTGGCGGCGACCCTAGCCGCACTTCCAGCCGATATCGCCATTTGCGCCGCCGCCGTCGCCGATTGGCGCGCTGCCGACGAGGCGCCGCAGAAGCTGAAAAAGGAGCGTGAGGGCGGCGAGGCGAAGCTCTTGCTCGCCCAGAATCCCGACATCCTCGCCACGCTCGCCAAGCCTGCACTCAAGCGTCCGCGCCTCGTCATCGGCTTCGCTGCCGAGACCGAGAACCTCATCGAGAATGCTTCCGCCAAGCGCCGCGCCAAGGGAGCCGACTGGATCGTCGCCAATGACGTCTGGCCCGGGACGGGCGCGATGGGCGGCGATCACACCCAGATCCATCTCATCACCGGAGCGGGCGTCGAGGATTGGCCTCCCATGAGCAAGGACGAGATGGCCACGCGGCTGCTCGCACGCGCCGCAGACGCGCTGTCCTCACTGCGCTCGGCCGCTGAATGAGCGAAGCGCGTCCGCCGAAGTCAAGCGTAACGGTCCGCGTGCTTCGCCTGCCCCATGGGGCGGGGCTATCGCTTCCTTCTCACCACTCCAAGCTCGCGGCCGGTCTCGATGTCGTCGCTGCCGTCCCGGACGCGGGGCCGGTCGAGCTCCAGCCGGGATCGCGCACGCTTGTGCCCACCGGCTTCGGGCTCGAGCTGCCACAAGGTTACGAGGCGCAAGTCCGCCCGCGCTCCGGCTTGGCGCTGAAGCACGGGGTGACGCTCTTGAACAGCCCCGGCACCATCGATGCCGATTATCGCGGCGAGGTCATGGTGCTCCTCGTCAATCTCGGGACCGAGGCCTTTACCGTCCGCCGCGGCGATCGCATCGCCCAGCTCGTGATCGCCCCCGTCGCCCATGTCGAGATCGTGGCTGTCGAAGTGCTTGGCGAGACCGACCGCGGGCAGGGCGGCTTCGGCTCCACCGGTTCGTAAAGGCGCTGCACCTTGCTCCATACCTCCCCCTCGTGGGGAGGTCGGCGCGCCCTCGCGCGTCGGGTGGGGGGTGGGGGGCAAGTTTATCAATCGGGATCGCCACACCCACGACTTCACCCCACCCGGTCGTCGGCGCTGGCGCCGCCGACCGCCCTCCCCATCAAGGGGAGGGATGGAGAATGTGGCATCGCTGAACGCCCTCTTGCCTCTCCCTGGCAGCGCCTCGTTGGATGACATAAGTTCACTCCATCATGCTCACCCCTGACGAGGTCCTGCGCTACAAGCGCCAGCTGGTGCTGAAAGAGATCGGCGGCGAAGGCCAGCAGAAGCTGAAAGCCGCGCGCGTGCTCGTCGTCGGTGCCGGCGGTCTCGGCTCGCCGCTGCTGCTCTATCTTGCTGCGGCCGGCATCGGCACCATCGGCATTATCGACGACGACCGCGTGAGCCTCGACAATCTGCAGCGCCAGATTGTCTACGACACGGCAAGCGTGGGGAAGTTCAAGACGCGAAGCGCGGCGAACGCTCTCGATCGCCTCAACCCGTATGTGGAGACCCGCCTCTACACCACGCGGCTTGTCCCCGAGAACGCCATCGACATCATCCGCGGCTTCGACATCGTGGCCGACGGCTCTGACAATTTCGCCACGCGCTATCTCGTCAACGACGCCTGCTATTTTGCCAAGGTGCCGCTGGTTTTCGCGGCGGTCGGGCCTTTCGACGGCCACCTCACCACCTTCCGCGCCTTCGAGCGCGACGCCGAAGGAAACCCGCGCCCCTCCTATCGCTGCCTCTTTCCCGAGCCGCCGCCGGAAGGCACCGTGCCACCGTGCTCTGAGGCGGGGATTCTGGGCGCGGTCGCCGGCGTGATCGGGAGCTTGCAAGCGGTCGAGGTGGTCAAGGAGCTGCTCGGCATCGGCGAGAGCCTTGTCGGCAGGCTGCTGCTCTACGACGCGCTGCAGGCCCGCTTCACCACCGTCGCCTATGGCTGGGACCAAGAGAGCCCGCTCAACGGCAAGGAGCCGCGCTTCCACGACCTCTCCCACCACCGCAAGGCTGTTGCCGAGGCCAGCTTGTGACTGAGACCATCACCACAGGCTGCGTGATCGCTGGCTGCGGCCCGGCCGGCATGATGCTGGGCTTCCTGCTTGCCCGCGCTGGCATCGATGTGCTGGTGATCGAGAAGCATGCCGACTTTTTCCGCGACTTCCGTGGTGACACCATCCATCCCTCGACGCTTCAGATCATGTACGAGCTTGGGCTGCTGGAAGAGTTTCTCAAGCGGCCGCATCAGGAGGTGCGTGAGCTCACCGGCCAGATCGGCGACGAGACGGTGGTGATCGGCGATTTCCGCCATCTGCCGACCCATTGCAAGTTCATCGCCTTGATGCCGCAATGGGATTTCCTCAATTTTCTAGCCGAGCACGCGCGCCGCTATGCGGGCTTTCACCTGCGCATGCAGGCGCGCGCGACCGATCTCATCATCGCGGATGGGCGCGTGGTGGGCGTGCTGGCCGAGACGCCAGAGGGGCCGCTTGAAATCCGCGCCGATCTCGTCGTGGGCGCCGATGGTCGCCATTCCGATATCCGCGAGCGCGCCGGGCTAAAGGTCGAGGATCTCGGCGCACCCATGGACGTGCTGTGGTTGCGCCTCTCGAGACGCCCCGAGGACAAGCAGCAGACGCTTGGACGGATTCAGGCGGGCGTGATCTTTGTCATGCTTGACCGCGGCGACTATTGGCAATGCGCCTATGTCATCCCCAAAGGCGGCTATGAGAAAATGCGTGCGGCCGGGTTGGAGGCGTTCCGGGCTTCCATCGTCGCGCTGAACCCGGCGTTCGCCGATCGGGTGCACGAGATCGCCTCTTGGGACGACGTGAAGCTTCTCACGGTCACCGTCGACCGCCTCAAAAGTTGGTCGAGGCCCGGGCTTCTCTGCATCGGCGACGCAGCGCACGCCATGTCGCCGATCGGCGGCGTCGGCATCAACCTCGCCATTCAGGATGCGGTCGCCGCGGCCAATATCCTCTGGGAACCTCTCCGCCCTGGGCCCGTGCCGCTCGAAGTCTTAGACCGGGTGCAGGAGCGGCGCGAGTGGCCGACGCGCGCCACGCAAAGACTGCAGCTTTTCATTCAGGACCGCGTCATCAGCAATGTCCTCGCCCTCAAGACAACGCCAAGGCCGCCGCTTGCGGTGAAGCTCCTGCAATGGTTTCCGGTTCTGCGCCGCATCCCGGCGCGCGTGCTCGGCATGGGCTTCCGGCCCGAGCATGTGCAGACACCCGAGGTTGCACCCGCGCCTCGTCAGTAACCACCGCCGCCATAATACCCGCCACCTCCGCCATGGTGGCGTGGGGCGGGCTCTGACTCCTCTGCGGAAGGCTGAGCCTCCCCGCCAGCGACGCAGACGGCCGTGCCCTTGCCCTTGATGATGGCGAGGATTTCGATGGTCGGCGCGAGCTCGGCCACGTCGACCTTGGCGAAATGGCCAAAGGCGGCGAGCGCCTCGCGCGATTGGCCCCCCCACACGCCGTCGATCTCGCCGGGGTCGCAGCCCACGCGCTTGAGCTCGGTCTGCACAGCGAGCACGAGTTCCTCTGGGCGAAGTGTCACGGGCGAAGGTCCGGGCGGCGGCGCCGTTGTCGCCTGAGCCGGAGCTGCCGTTGCGGCGCCTTCACCCTCCTTCGGCGTGTCTGGCTTTCCTGCCGCATCGGCAGGGGGCGCCACCGCGGCGTTGGCAGACGCAGCAGCAGGTGCTGCCTCCTTGCCCTCGGTGACGATCTGGCGGGTCTTGATCCCGGTTGCGCCTTGGTCTGCCGCCGGCGGGTTGTCGGTCGCAGCGGCGCCAGGCTTAAGCTCGATATTGCGCGGCACGTCGTCGGCAGACGAGGCGGCTCCCGCGCTCAAGATCAGGAAAATTAGGCTTATTGGGAATGTGGTCCATCGGGACATGGCTCTGTCTCCTCCGGCCTCGGCACCGCCCTAGGGAATGCCTCCAAGGGGGCAATGTCAATCCAGTCAACCAGCCCGCAAATGACCGGAATGCAGCCCCGGCCTAGAACATCGCGGGGTGGACGCGGTCGGGCGGGGCGTGGCCGTCGAGGAAGGTCTTGATGTTGATGATGACCTTCTCCCCCATATCGACGCGACCCTCGAGCGTGGCCGAGCCCATATGCGGCAGGACCACCACCCGGTCGCTCTTCAAGAGCTTCGGGTTCACCGCCGGCTCGTGCTCGAATACGTCGAGGCCCGCCCCGCCGAGCTCGTTGTTCTCGATCATGCGGGCCAGCGCGTTCTCGTCGATCACCTCACCCCGCGCGGTGTTGACGATATAGGCGGAGGGCTTCATGAGCGCGAGCCTGCGGGCCGAGAGCAGGTGGTAGGTCGCCGGCGTATGCGGGCAGTTTACGGAGATGATGTCCATCCGCGCCAGCATCTGGTCGAGGCTGTCCCAATAGGTCGCCTCGAGCGATTTCTCGATCTCGGGCGCCACGCGGCGGCGGTTGTGATAGTGGATCTGCAGGCCGAAAGCCCGCGCCCGCTTGGCCACGGCCTGGCCGATGCGCCCCATGCCGACGATGCCGAGCCGCTTGCCGTAGATGCGGTGGCCGAGCATCCAGGTCGGGGACCAGCCCTGCCACTCGCTGTTTCCGGCGCGCAGCATGGCGGCACCCTCGGTGAGCCGCCGCGGCACGGCAAGGATCAACGCCATGGTCATGTCGGCGGTGTCCTCGGTCAGCACGCCGGGCGTGTTGGTGACGAGGATGCTCCGGTTCCGCGCCGTCTCGAGGTCGATATTGTCGACGCCCGTGCCGAACTGGGCGATGAGCTTGAGGTCGGGCCCGGCCTGGCTCAGCACCCCGCGGTCGATGCGGTCGGTGACGGTCGGCACCAGCACGTTGGCGGTCTTCACCGCCTCGATCAGCTCCTCGCGCGAGAACGGCTTGTCGTCGAGATTGAGCCGCGCGTCGAACAGCTCGCGCAGTCTCGTCTCCACGACGTCGGGGAGCTTGCGGGTGACGATAACGATCGGTCGTTCAGCCATTACCAGACCAGTTAGGATTGGGGCGGGAGGGCCCCTCCCGCGTCAAATCGGTACGCTTGTGGAAAGCGCGCCGCTTTCTCTAACAGAACCGGCTTTGCGAGATAAAGCGTCATCTTGGCTTAGGGCCACGATCCTTTCACTTTTCTAGTCCATCCAGAAGGCAGCCGATTCGGGGGCCTGCGGCGTCCGGGAAGGCTTGCATCGTCTTGTGCCGGGGCGGGGGTTGATAGGGTGGGGCATCGGATTTTCATTGCGATCGGGATGGCCTTAGGGCTGATCCTCGTGGCCGGCGTCGAGAGAAGCGCCGCCGAGGACAACGTCAAGAAAGCCGCGGTCGAGGGCAAGACCTCGCTGCCCGTGCCGCGCTTCGTCAGCCTCAAGTCGGATAAGGTCAATGTGCGCAAGGGGCCGAGCACCGATCAGTCAATCGTCTGGGTGTTTTCCCGCGCCGGCCTCCCCGTCGAGGTGATCGCCGAATCGGAGAACTGGCGGCGGGTGCGCGACAGCGAAGGGGCCGACGGCTGGGTATTTCATAGCCTGCTCAGCGCCAGGCGCACCGTGCTTATCACCCCGTGGTCGAAGGACCAGGCCAGCGTGCTCCTTTACGGCAGCGCGTCGACGAGCTCGCGCGTGGTGGCCGAGCTTCAGTCGGGCGTGCTTGGCAATGTGCTCACCTGCGACGGAACCTGGTGCGAGCTGTCGGTCGACGACTATTCGGGCTATGTGCAGCAGGACCAGCTCTGGGGCGTCTATAAGGGCGAGGAGATCAAGTAGCGCCTGCTCCGACCACATTCTGCCTCACCCTGAGGAGGCCGCGGAACGCGGCCGTCTCAAAGGGTGGGCCACATGGTTCGCGACGCGGCCTTCGGCCGCTCCTCACCATGAGGTCTTTGACAGGGATCAGCGGCTGCGCTTGTCGACCAGGCGCACCAAAACATCGACGCGGGAGATGGTCATGCCGTCCGGCGCCTCGGGCAGCCCCTCGATGCGGATCGCGCCGGTCGAGATATCCATGAGCTGCCCGGAAACCTCGCAGAAGAAATGATAATGGTTGGAGGTGTTGGTGTCGAAATAGGTCTTGGCGCCTTCGACCGCCACCTCGCGCAACAGGCCCGCTCCGGTGAATTGGTGCAGCGTGTTGTAGACCGTGGCGAGCGACACTGGCACTTTGCGGGCTTGCGCCTCCTCGTGGAGCGTCTCTGCCGTGACGTGACGGTCGCCGCCAGTAAAGAGGAGATGCGCGAGCGCGACGCGTTGCCGAGTGGGCCTGAGGCCCGCCCCGCGCAACAGCTTGGCGACGTCTCCCGGCGCCGTTTCGGACAGCAATCTTTGCGTGCTCAGCTGCGGCCTATGCATCATCGTTGACCATGGGGGACAGACTCCAGTGAAATATAGGCTGAAAGCGCCCTCCGCTGCAACGCCGCGCCACCTGACCTAAGTCAGCTCGACGCCTCTGGGCGTTATGCCGAAGGCTAGCCCTGAGGCTGATCGAGCGGCATCAAAATGCCATCGAATCGAGGCATGCCGGAGGCTCAC
This sequence comes from Methyloceanibacter sp., assembly GCA_016649675.1. Taxonomy (GTDB): domain Bacteria; phylum Pseudomonadota; class Alphaproteobacteria; order Rhizobiales; family Methyloligellaceae; genus Methyloceanibacter. Next base: position 3,406 of record JAENXG010000021.1, on the reverse strand, counting down.
GCCGTCGCTGAGGCGGGCTTTTGAAGGGCCACCGTCTGTGTTAGGAAACCCCCCGTGTTTCGGGTTTGGCGAGAGCTGGGCAGAGAGTGTTAAGACCGATGCCACAACGGCGGGACCAATTTCAGTACGAGGACCTGCTTGCCTGCGCGCGGGGCGAATTGTTCGGCCCCGGCAACGCGCAACTGCCGCTCCCGCCGATGCTGATGTTCGACCGCATCTCGGAGGTGAGTGAGGAGGGCGGCGAGCACGGCGCGGGACGTATCGTGGCCGAGCTCGATGTGAAGCCCGATCTCTGGTTCTTTCCCTGCCATTTCAAGGGCGATCCCGTCATGCCGGGCTGCCTCGGCCTCGATGCGCTCTGGCAGCTGCTCGGCTTCTTCCTCGGCTGGCTCGGCGCGCCAGGAAAGGGGCGGGCCTTGAGCGTCGGCGAGGTCAAATTCTCCGGCATGGTGCTGCCGACCATGCGCAAGGTCGAATATGTCGTCGAGCTCCGGCGCGTGATCCGGCGGAAGTTCACCCTCGGCACCGGCGACGGCTGGCTGAAAGCCGACGGCGAGACCATCTATACGGCCAAGGACTTGCGGGTCGGCCTCTTCCAGGCGGGCGAAGCCGCACCCGCTAGTGTCTGACCTTGTGCGCCGCAAGCGGCGTTGGTTCCCAAGGACTTTGACCCCATGAGACGTGTGGTCGTGACCGGCATGGGCATCGTGTCCTCCATCGGCAACAGCGCCCAGGAGGTGCTCGCCTCTCTGCGCGAGGCGAAATCCGGCATCGTCAAGGCTGACAAATATGCCGAGCTCGGCTTTCGCTGCCAGGTGCATGGCGCGCCCAAGCTTGAATGGGAAGGGATGATCGACCGCAAGGTGCGCCGCTTCATGGGAGAGGGCGCCGCCTGGAACTACATCGCCATGGAGCAGGCGATCCGCGATGCGGGTCTCGAGGAGAAGGACGTCTCCAACGAGAAGACCGGGCTCATCATGGGCTCTGGCGGCCCCTCGACCCGCGCCATCGTCCAGGCTGCCGATACCACTCGCGAGAAGGGCCCGAAGAAAGTGGGGCCATTCGAGGTGCCGAAGGCCATGTGCTCGACCAACTCGGCCACGCTCTCCACGCCCTATCACATCAAGGGCGTGAGCTATTCGATCTCCTCGGCCTGCTCGACGAGCGCGCATTGCATCGGCAATGGCTCGGAACTCATCCAAATGGGCAAGCAGGACATCGTGTTTGCCGGCGGCGGCGAGGAGCTCGACTGGACCCTGTCCGTCCTGTTCGACGCCATGAACGCCATGTCGTCGGATTTCAACGACCGGCCCGAGGTGGCGAGCCGCGCCTATGACGTCGCCCGCGACGGCTTCGTCATTGCCGGCGGCGCCGGCGTCGTCGTGCTCGAGGAGCTTGAGCATGCCCGCGCCCGGGGCGCGCGGCTCTATGGCGAGCTGGTCGGCTATGGCGCCACCTCCGACGGCTTCGACATGGTGCAGCCGTCGGGCGAGGGTGCCGTGCGCTGCATGCGCATGGCGATGCAGAACATCGACGGCGAGATCGGCTACATCAATCCCCACGCCACCTCGACGCCGATCGGTGATTTGCGCGAGATCGAGGCGATCCGCGCGGTGTTCGGCGATAAATGCCCGCCCATCAGCGCGACCAAATCGCTGACCGGCCATTCGCTCGGCGGTGCCGGTGTGCATGAGGCGATCTATTCGTTGCTGATGATGAATAACGGCTTCATCTGCGAATCCGCAAATATCGAGACCATTGATCCCGCCGTTGCCGACATGCCCATCGTGCGCAAGCGCCGGGACAACGTCGCCATTAACGCCGTGATGTCTAACAGCTTCGGATTTGGCGGTACTAACGCCACACTCGTATTCCGCCGGGTGGAGAGTTAAAGGGACGGGAGCCGACGCGGGTCAACCCACAACCAGAGTAAAAAACATGGCAACAACAAGAGATATCGCCGAGCCCGCGCCGTTGATGGCCGGGAAGAGGGGGTTGGTGATGGGTGTCGCCAACGACCGCTCGATCGCCTGGGGCATCGCCCGCGTGCTGCACGGCCATGGCGCCGAGCTTGCCTTCAGCTATCAGGGGGGCGCCTTCGGGCGCCGCGCCGTTCCTCTCGCGGAGGGCATCGGCGCGAAGATCATCGAGAAGGCCGACGTCGAGGATCTCAAGAGCGTCGAGCGCGTGTTCGAGGTGATCGGAAAAAAGTGGGGGTCGCTCGATTTCGTCGTGCATGCGCTCGCCTTCTCCGACCGCAACGAGCTCCGTGGCCGCTATGCCGACACGACCCGCAAGAACTTCGAGCACACCATGGTGATCTCGTGCTTCTCGTTCACCGAGATCTGCAAGCTTGCCGCCGACCTGATGCCGTCCGGCGGCTCGTTGTTGACGCTCACCTATGGCGGAGCGACGCGCGTCGTGCCCTGCTACAACGTCATGGGCGTCGCTAAGGCGGCGCTTGAGACGAGCGTCCGCTACCTTGCCTCCGACTTCGGCCCGCAAGGGATCAGGGTGAATGCGCTGTCGGCGGGGCCGATGCGCACGCTCGCCGGCGCCGGCATCTCGGAGGCACGCACGCTGCTCCATTATCAGCAGCGCAACGCGCCGATGCGCCGCTCGCCCACCCTCGATGAGGTCGGCGGTGCCGCGCTCTATCTCCTGTCGGACCTGTCAGGCGCGGTCACCGGCGAGGTGCATTTCGTGGATTGCGGCTACTCGACCATCGCCATGCCGCATCTCGCGGCGCTCAAGTCCATGGAGCAAGGCGGCGAGGAGGCCGAGGCCCCCGTCGAGAAGGCGCCGCGGGAAGCCGCCCAATAGCGCTGGGGCGCGGTGCGGCCTTTTCGGCTAAAGCACGGAAATTGTTGTGAGACTGCCCCCGCGCAACTAGGATCGCGCGGGGTTTCCGACCACCTTGGAGGAAAGACGATCGATGGCTGCCCATCTCGTGATTATTGCGTGTCTTGTGGCCGAGCCCCACACCTGCTCGGAGATCCCTTTGCCCGACGTGAGTTTTGAGGACGTGCTGGTTTGCAATGGGCAGGCGAGGGCCAAGTCTGAGGAGTGGCAAGGTCAGCACAAGGACGAATATCTTGTCATCGCCACCAAATGCCTCAAGGACGACAAGGCTGGATGAGGAGGGGGGCTAAAGGCCCCCCCGTTTTATTCGGCGCTTGCCTTCTCGACCTCGTGTCCGGTCGTCTGATCGACGACCTTCATCGACAGCCTGACCTTGCCGCGGTCGTCGAAGCCGAGCAGCTTTACCCACACCTGATCGCCTTCCTTGACCACGTCGGTCACGGCCTTGGGCCGGCCGTCGGTCAGTTGCGAGATGTGCACGAGACCGTCTTTGGCGCCGAAGAAATTCACGAAGGCGCCGAACTCCATCACCTTGACGACCTTG
>JAENXG010000221.1 GCA_016649675.1 Methyloceanibacter sp. | reverse complement strand
CCCCGCTCCGACATAAAGGGTGTTCGGTTCAGCCGGCCGAAATTCAGTGTTTGTCATTGACGTACCCTCCCGCCGCTCGGGCGAGCCCGAGCGATATCCACCACTTATCAACAAGGCTAGGCTGAACCTAACCTAAGCGGTTGCAAGGTGCTTTTCGAATTGTCCCCGGAATACACAAGGCACCGCGAGCCCCGCGTCGGACGGCCAAGAGGCACTTCGCGCAAGACCATGGGGTCCAGCAGGTATGGCAGGCGGATGATGCAGCGACTCTTTCAGATCGCGGGTTGGCTTTTGCTCCTCGCCATTGCTGTACTGTCACTCGTTCCCCCATCGTATCGGCCAGGGACAGATGTCCCCCACACGTTCGAGCATCTTGCGATATTTCTCGCCACAGGATTGGCATTCGGACTTGGCGACGCGAACAGATATGTCTCCCGGATGGTTCTCCTGATCGCGTTCGTGGGCTTCATCGAACTGGCTCAGCTTTTGGTGCCGGGGCGCCATGCCCGCGTCAGCGATTTTCTCCTCGATGCTTTGGGCGTGAGCATCGGCGTTGGCTTGGGGCATCTTCTGGCAAGACGCGTTTCTGCGCGTTCCAACCCGCCCGTTGCGGGGCCTTGATCGCCCCGCCGAGCCTCAGTCCCGCGCCCGCGTTGGCGTTAACGTAGACAGCAGCCTGACGTGAACTTTCACGGGGAATTTTCGCCAAATTGGACGAGGCGATTTTCCGGGAGGTGTCATGCGTTACGAGGCGATTTCGCCAGCGGAATGGGAGAGACTCGAGGGCGCTGAGCACGACCGGATTTACAGCGGCAGCAGCCCCTTCTTTTTCTCCGACGAGCACATCGATCCGGCCAAGGTGTTGGTCTGGGAGGACTACTGTTACAAGCAGGGTCGTCGCCGAGACCGCGGGCACAGGACCAAGCGTCTATTCGAATTAATGGGCGTGCCCCGGCTGCACGGGAAGAAGATTTTAGACGTCAGTTGCGGGAACGGACAGTACGCCGTTCTGTTTGCCATGCTGGGCGCCGATGTCGAAGCTTTCGACATTTCGCCTGTTGGTGTGGAGCGTGGCGGCCGTATCGCTGCGGCCAACGGCGTTGCCGACCGCTGTCGCTTCACCGTCCAAAATGCATCGTCAATGCAATATCCCGACGCCACGTTCAACATCGTCGTCTTTCACGAGGTGCTGCACCAGGCGGTAAAATATCCCAATGTGCGTGAAGAGACCTTGCGGGTCCTGAAGCCCGGAGGGATAGCCGTCTGTGCGGAGTCTCTGCGTGGAAATGTCCTTCTCGACCTCGCTCGCAAGGTGACAATGCGGGGCGGCGAAGCCAAAGGCGATGTCATCCTTGAGATTGCCGATTTCGAGACTTTCGCCGAGGGCTTTTCCGACTATCGCCTCGAGACCATGTCGCTCTTGTTCATGGCGAAGCGAATGCTCCAGGGCCAAGTTCATCGTGGAGCGGTCCGCTCCTTCCTCCGGCTCCTGAAGAGCACCGACGATGTCCTTCTCTCCGCGTTTCCCGGGCTGAGCCGTTATTGCGGGGAGTGCGTCGCGGTCTTTCGCAAGTAGGCGCTGAGGTTCGAGAAGCCGCCGAGTCCGACGGCGGACTAGTGGCGGCCTGAAAAGCGGTCGGCATAGTCTCGGCCGGGGGCCGCAAGCGCCATTCCCCAGATCATCGCCATGATGAGATAGAGGTGCCGCCAGTGATCGGTATCGATCACCAGCCCCTCGAGCGCCATGCCGAAGAAGGCTGCCACCAGCACTGTGCCGATGCCGTTGCCGCCCCGATCTCGCATTGCGCCACGCAAGCCGAGCGTCATCGTCGCGAGCACGAGGAAGAGATACATCGTACCCCCGACCCACCCGGTGTTGAGGAACATGTTGAGATAGACCTGATGTACGTCCTCGTTATGGTAGACGCGCGCGAACTCAAGTGCGCCGATGCCCAGCGGATGCGTCAGAATGAGTTCGGCCGCCTTTTTCTGGCCGCCGAAACGCCCTTCCGGCCCGACGTCGTAAGTTTGCTCGAGCGACGCGCGCTCACCGAAAAGCGCAGCGACTTTTGGGATGTTTTGTGCCGCGGCGAAGAGTCCGATAGCGAAGGCGCCGGCAAGCACGACGCAGACCATGAGCTTGAGCCGCTGCCGGTTCGTGCCTGCGGTCGCAAAGGTGAGATAGGCATAAATCGCGAGCGACACCGCAAGATTGATCCAGGCTCCGCGCGAGAAGGTCAGCAGCGTCCCGAACAGGAGCAGCGGTGTGGCGAGCGCCCACGGCGCCGCTCGCACAAAGCGCGCGGCCATGACTTCATTGAAGGCGTAGAGCAGGGCGGGCACGAGGAAGGCGCCGAGCACGTTCGGATCCTTGAAGGTCCCGCGCGCGCGTCCGAATTCCGTGAAGAGCTCGTTGGCTCCCGGCACAAGGTTGAAATAGCCAACCAGCCCGGCTACCGCCGCAATCAGCGCCGAGACCATATAGGCCGACATCACGAGGCGGATATTGGCGATCGGCCGGCCTGAGAAAAATGCCGCCATCACCACCGAGGAGAGCGCCAGATAAAGCGTGATGCCGACATGGCTGGCCGGGACGTTCAGCACGCCGGCTTGCGTCGTGGCGACCAGGCCGCCGGCGATGATCACCGTCAGCAGCAACAGATAGAGGGCAAGACCGCGGGTCACCGGCGCCAGCCCTGCGAGCGGAAGCAGGATAATCGCGCCGACCATCAGCGCGTCATAAAGGGCCGGCTCTGAGAAGACGATCGCGCTCGAGGCGACGGTAAGCCAAATGTACGAGAGGGCGAGCCGCTTGACGCCTCTGCTGATCTCGCGTGGAGGCCGAGCGGCAACCGTATCGGCAGCGGCAGTATACGCCAACATCGCCGCCCCAAGCCTTCCTCTTAGTACGCGTTCTCGCCCTTGAAGAGGGCGAACGGCGTCATCAGGCAGATATAGAGGTCGAACGTCACCGACCAATTCTCGATGTAGTAGAGGTCGTGCTCGACGCGCCTTTGGATCTTCTCCTCGGTGTCGGTCTCGCCGCGCCACCCGGAGATCTGGGCCCAGCCCGTGACCCCCGGCTTCACGCGATGGCGAGCAAAATAACCGTCGACCACGTCGTAATAGAGCTTGTCCTCGGCCTTGGCCTTGAGCGCGTGCGGCCGCGGACCGACCAGCGACAGATCGCCTTTGACCACGTTGAAGAACTGCGGCAGCTCGTCGAGGCTCGTCTTGCGCAGGAAGCGGCCTATGCGGGTGACGCGAGGGTCGTCCTTGGTGACCAGCCGGCTCGCATCGGCGTCGGCCTGGTCGACATACATGGTGCGAAACTTGAAGACCTCGATCAACTCGTTGTTGAAGCCCTGGCGCTTCTGGCGGAACAGGACGGGGCCTTTGGAGTCGAGCTTGATGAGAATGGCGATCGCCGCCATCACCGGGGCGAAAAGGATCGACGCGAGACTGGCGGCGATTTTGTCGAACAGCCATTTCTTCACGTGGTCCCAGTCGGCGATCGGTTTGTCGGTGATGTCGATAAACGGCACGTTGCCGATATAGGAATAGGTGCGCGGCCGGAAACGCAGCTTGTTGCTGTGAGCCGAGAGCCGGATATCGACGGGCAGCACCCAAAGCTTCTTCAAGAGCTGGAGCAGGCGCTTCTCGGCAGTGACCGGCAGCGAGACGATGAGCAGATCGAGGCGCGAGTTCCGCGCGAAGGCGACGAGCTCGTCGATATTGCCAAGCTTGGGGTAGCCCGCGACGATGGGGGACACCCGTTCGTCGCCGCGGTCGTCGAAAATTCCGGCGATGCGGATGTCGGTTTCTTGCGAGGCTTCGAGCGCCTTGATCAGCTCCTCCGCCTCGTGTCCGCCGCCGACGATCACGGCGCGGCGGTTGAGGCGGCCCTCTTTGATCCAGCGCTTGGCCAACAGTGAGAGCGCGAGCCTCTCGCTGAACAAGGCGAGAAGCGCCGAAAGATACCAGGTGGCGATCCACACGCGCGAGAACTCGGCGCCGACCTTGCCGAAGAAGGCCAGCGCCATCAACCCGCCCATCACCAGCGTCCAGGCAACGGTAATGCGGGTGAAGCTCCTGACGAAAGCGCTGAACGCCGGCACCCGATAGAGATCCAGCGCTTGGAACATCAGCATGTTGGCGGTTGCCGCGATCAGTACCGCCCCGAGATAGACGAGATGAGCGTTGGCGCCCTCGCGTTCGACATAAGCGAGATAGATGCTGAAGCCGAGCACCGCCACCAGGAGGAATTCGACCATGCGCACCGCCCCCGCGATCACGTTGGGCGGCAGGAGATTGAGTTTGGCGCCGCGCCTGATCTCAGCCAGGCGCGGGCGGGGGTGACGCCGCCGCTCGGGCAACACTGCGCCTGATTTGTCGCGACGCAGCGATCGTGGCGCATTCAGCGCCTCGCGGTCGGGCACAGCTCCGATTTTGCTCATCCTT
>JAENXG010000405.1 GCA_016649675.1 Methyloceanibacter sp. | reverse complement strand
CAAGAAGGACGGCGCTAAGCAGCGCAAGACAGATCGGCCTCCTCACAGGACCTCCTCCCGCTTCCGCTTGCGTTCCGCTTGCGGCGGCGAGGCCTTTGCCTCTTCCGCCTCCTCGGTCTCATCGATCTGCACGCTCTCCTGGGGCCCGAGTACCGACTCGGTGATGCTGCCCGGCAGCGCGCGCGGCCGCTCGATCCAGCCGGTCAGCGGCATGACAACCAGGAAGAAGGCGAAATAGTAGATCGTGAAGATGCGGCCGAAGATGAGATACCAGCCTTCCGGCTGCTGCGACCCGAGATAGCCGAGCACGATGCAGGTCAGCACGAAGGCCCAGAAGAACCATCTATAGAGCGGCCGGTAGCTGGTCGAACGCACCTTGGACGTGTCGAGCCAGGGCACGAAGAAGAGGATCGAGATCGAGGCCAACAGCGCGGCAACGCCGAGCAGCTTGTTCGGGATGGCGCGCAGGATGGCGTAGAAGGGCAGGAAATACCATTCCGGCACGATATGCGGCGGGGTCTGCAGCGGGTTGGCCGGGACGTAGTTGTCGGGGTGGCCGAGAAAGTTCGGCGCATAGAACACGATGGCCGCAAAGAGCACGATGAAGGCGACGAGCGCGAAGCCATCCTTGATCGTGTAGTAGGGATGGAACGGCACGGTGTCCTTCGCCGATTTCACGTCGATCCCGGTCGGGTTGTTGTTGCCCGGGATATGCAGGGCCCAGATATGCAGGAGCACGACGCCCGCGATCACGAAGGGGAAGAGATAGTGCAAGGAGTAGAGCCGGTTCAGCGTCGGGCCGCCGACCGAGAAGCCGCCCCAGATCCACTGCACGAGCTTGGTGCCCAACCCTGGGATCACCGCATCGAGCGATGAGAAGAGATTGGTGATCACGGTGACCGCCCAGAAGCTCATCTGCCCCCACACGAGCGAGTAGCCCATGAAGGCCGTGGCGATCATCAGCAGCAGAATGAGGACGCCCAGGATCCACAGCACCTCGCGCGGCGCCTTGTACGAGCCATAATAGAGGCCGCGGAAACTGTGGATGTAGACGGCGAGGAAGAACAGCGAGGCGCCGACGGCGTGGGAGTAGCGCAAGAACCACCCCCAGTTCACGTCGCGCATGATCTTCTCGATGCTGTCGAAAGCTCCCTCGGGCGTCGGCACGTAATGCATGGCGAGCACCACGCCGGTCGCGATCTGCACCGCGAGCATGAAGGTGAGGATGCCGCCGAAGGTCCACCAATAATTGAGATTGCGCGGCGTCGGGAAGACCATGAACTGGTCGTGCATGACCCGCACGACCGGGAGCCGCGTATCGAGCCATCGCTCGAAACCGCTGCCCGGCTGATAGGTGGAGGGATGCGCCATGGGTCGTCGTTATCCGATCTTGATCTTGGTGTCGGAGGCGAAGCTATAGGGCGGGATGGCGAGGTTCTGCGGCGCCGGGCCGAGGCGGATGCGCCCGGCGGTATCGTATTGCGAGCCGTGGCAGGGACAGAACCAGCCGCCAAACTCGCCCTTGTAATCGCCGACCGCCTGTCCCTTCGGGATACAGCCGAGATGGGTGCAGATGCCGATCATCACGAGCCAGGGCTCGCGGTCCTTCGCCGCGCGGTTATCGTCGGTCGCCGGCGCATTGTCGGGAAGGTTGGCGTTGCGCGCCAAAGGATCGACCAGATCGCTGATCGGCACGTCCTTGGCTTTGCCGATCTCGGGATCGGTGCGGTGGCGGATGAAGATCGGCTTGCCGCGCCACATCACCGTGATCGCCTGGCCGGCCTCGACATGGGAGATATCGACCTCGGTGGTGGCGAGCGACAGCATCGACTGGTCGGGGTTCATCTGGTCGAGCAGCGGCCACAGCGCCGCCGCAGCACCGATGGCCGCAAAGCCGCTGGCTGCGATCAGGATGACGTCGCGCCGTGTCGGCTCTTCGTCGGGTTCGAGGGTCGGATTTAAGGGAGGCTCGTAGGTTACCAAGGCGCCAAGGCTCCTCGCGTGAATGGCCAATGTTCATTTCGGCCGCAGCTCGAGACGAGACAAACTTCCCGCCCCGGGCGCCACGGCCGTTCTTTAAAATCGCTGCCTTCGAGCTGTTGCCTCCCCATTGCCGAACGCGGCTCGTGCGACCGGCAGGCTTTTGGGTTTGGTTTCTTGCATCCGTGCTCCATGTTGTCCAGGGGCGGCCGCTTGGGCAAATTGGCGCACAGAGCGCACTGTCCAAAACCCACGACATGATAAGGCTTTGCGCTTATTTGGGATTGATCCCGGTCAAAGCGCCCATTGGCGTTAAAGGCCATTGGATGCCGCACCGGCGCGCGCGCTTTGGCGCTAGACGGGATGCGCCAGACGGCCGGGCAGGACAGCTTAGGCGAGACGAGTCATGGATCAGAAAACCCCCAAAGAGCCAATTGTGTCAGAGCCCTTAGGTCCGGCGCTTGAATCGCGCAAAGAGCGCGCGCGGGTCTGGT
>JAENXG010000513.1 GCA_016649675.1 Methyloceanibacter sp. | reverse complement strand
GCTCGAAGCCTATCGCAAGGCGCTGGCGGTGAACCCGTTTCTCGATGAGACGCGCCGGGCGGTCGAGGAGCTCTCCCGCGAGGTCGACGGCCAGGACATCTAGCGACCTAGTCGCTGCTATCCTCTTCGTCTTCTGTCACCCTTTGCGACCTATCCTCCGTCGATGCAGCAGGCGGCGGTACGGGCCGCGCATCCTGCTTCGTCGATTTGCTGTTCGCTTTGGCCGCGGAGATACTCAACGTCAAGAAACCTAATCGCCGGAGGCGTGGATCCTCCAATAGACCAAGGGCACGGGGCGATCGGGGTGCGTCGATGGCGAACACGCCGGAGTCTAACACCGCGTGCTTCTCCGTCTGGTAGGCGAGGACAACGAGCGAGCACTTCGCGAAGTTCACGAAATAATCGCCGACCTCCTGCTCGGCCGGCACGACCTCCACGGCCGAAGCGATGTCATCGTCGATCATGCCGGCGCCCGCGCCTTCATAGCAGCCGAGAGAGAACTTGACCAGAAACCGGACGGCCCGATCGACCGCCCCAACACGCCTGATGATTTCGCTTACGTCTTTGGCGATCTGGCCAGACCTAAAGTTGCAGTGCAGATACACGGTGGAACGATCAGGCGGTTGAGGAAGGGCAGAGACGTCCCCGTAGTACATCGGTAGCGGCGTCACGAGGGTCCGGCGGTCGCATACACGCGACACAATGCGCGCGACGCCCTGACTGTTGGCGAGGAAAAACACGCGTTTTGGCCCGGGCGCGTGCCGAGGTCCTTGCTTGCCAAGCGGTAAAGAGATGCGGCAACGGAAATTCTTCCCGTGTGGAGATCGATGAGTTCGCTGCCGAGGAAGCGTAAGAATACCGAGGGGCGTTGCTCGGGGGGGTCGGCGCGCGAGCCACAATCCAGTGCTCTGGACGAGGATAGCGTGCGGCGCGTGAAATAGGATGGTGTCCGTTTGGCCCAGTTTCTCTGCTTCGATCTCCGGCCAAGGAGATTGCAGACGGTATGCCGCATCTACGAAATCCCGCAGTTGATCAAGCATGACATGTGGATCGGCGATGACGACTTCAGGGAGCGGATCAAGCACCGTCTTGGCCATCAGCGGCCCAGCGAGGTTGGGACCGAGCGTGCGGGGGACAAGCATGGTCGGCGCCAGTCCCAAGGCTTCTGCGGCCAACCGGCAGCCGAGGAGTTGGTTGAAGTGATGCCAGCATTTGTTGGGCAGAGAGAAGCACGCGACAACGAGCTTGCGGCGTCTCGGCGCGTTCCAGGGAAAAGCCGCCCGAATTCGAGAGCGGATCATATCCACTTACCAGCTCCTTCGGCGAGGGTGCCGGGTGCCACGGTCGAGGAGATGACGATGAGGTGGTAGCGCGGACGCGGCCGCGTCTTCAGTGCCACAGCCAGCTCTTGGCGGCCACGACGTATTCGATGGAGAATTCAGGCGCCGGCGTCGGATGGAGTCGGAACCAGGATGATCGAGGCATGGGTTGCCGCCGCGCTGTGTGCATCCGTGGTGTAGGTGATGGCCGGCGCTGCCTCTTCGAGCAATTCGGCAAGGCCGGGCTCGACATAGGGCGTTTCTCCTGCCTGGAGGCGCGCAACGAGAGCGGAATCGATATCGATGCCGATGGTCACGAGGCCGCTGCGGGCAAAAAGCGCCGCAAGCGGGAGACCGAGCTTCCCCAGCCCGAAAAACGAAAGCTGCTCCATCATTCGGAAATCGCGCCACCGTTGCCCACCCTTGAAGTCGTGCAGGTTAGCCCCGTCTCAGTGGCGTGCTGCGAGCATTAAAGACGCAGGGGGCGCGAGTTCGTGCCAGGGCGACGCTC
>JAENXG010000309.1 GCA_016649675.1 Methyloceanibacter sp. | reverse complement strand
GCAGACGCTCCACTTATCGACGCGGAGATTCTGTTCAGACAACCGGGGCCAGCTCTCTATGGCAGCAAGTATGATAAGGCTTGACTCGCGAGCTCGAACGATCGCGCGGAGGCGGGCCGGGATTTCAATTTTCATCGTCCAGAACTCAGTCGTGGAGGACAAAAATAAAATGGAGAGTAGTTACTACATCACGCGCGGGGACGCATGATTTGAAACCTTCCGCCGCCGGTTCGCACCGGCCTTTGAGACTCCCTCCCTGCGCTACCAAGTCGCAAGTCACCGCACGGTGCCTGGGAGAACGCCTCTTTGCATTAAGTGCGCGGGAAACAATTCGTTACGAATTGAAATACGCCGAAATGTCCTGGCCACTCTACCGCTCCAATTCCCAAATCCAATGTGGTGCCAGGAAAGCTTGGTTGGTATCGCCTCTCTTCCCACCATCTGATCGATCCAGGCATATTTATTGATCCTTCACCTGGGGCCCCGACAATGCGTGATCACTCTTCAGTCGGGACGATTTTGTTCAACAGGCAATGTCCCGGAGCCTAGAAAACGGCAAGGTCGCGGTGCTTCGGACTGTTGTTATTTTGTGTATTTGGGTGGCCGCGATGGGCCTAGTCGGCGACCTCGCGCTACACGCTCACGGCTTGGGTTCGTCGGCGCTTCTGGCGGTGGCTGCTGCCTCTGCCGTAGCAATACTGGGATAAATGTGCGGGTCGCCACTGACCGGTCGGGTATGGACGACGGCCTTCGCGCGATATGCGCATTCGCGGCTTGCAATTCGTCCGCTTGGGCCTTGCGCCAGGGCGGAAATCGGCGCCGAGCTTGTTCTTCAGGATTGCCTTGACGTCGATGTCGGTCAGAATGCCGAAGCCCTCGCGCTTCAGTCCCTCGACCACGCTCGTGATCGCCTGCTCGAAGGGCACCTTCACGATTTTCGAGAAATGATAATTCATGGCCGGAGATGTCGATGCTACAGAGCCTCACGCGCTCCGGGGAGCATACAGGTCGCAGTAGCCCATCGGGCTAATTCTACCTTCGACCAGTTGGCACGCTCCGGCTCCCATCATTCTATGTCCCATCATGCCGCCTCCCATTGGGCACCCCATCATGCCGGAGCGACGGCCGCCCGCCGAAATGAAGAACTTGCACATACTGCACGTCCGCATCCCGTTCGGAAAATCTTGGTAATGCACAGCCGCCTTGCTGGCTTTGGCTTCGGCAGGCGCAGACGCCAGCATGAGTGGCAACCCCGCAGCAGCCCAGAAAAGCGCCATTCCTTTGAGCCAAGTTCTTCGTGAAATCTTTTCACCTGTTGCCATGGACATCCTGCCCTCCAACGCGGTCGCTCCGCTGAGAGGTTGAACAACGACCCTAGAAACGGAGATCTATCAGGCTCTTACACTAGTCAGGCCGCTAACTTCGGCGGCGGGTACGGCAAACCTTCCTCGATAGGCAACGACGGATCGCGTGACCATTCGTTCCATGATCCGAAGTAGATGCCGACATTCTTGATGCCAGCTTCTTCGAGTGCGACGAACGTGTTGGACGCCCGTGCCCCCTTGAAACAGTAAACGATTGCCGGCGTCTCGGACGTGATACCAACGGTTGCGCACTCCGCGAGAATCTCCGCCCTCGATTTGAACATCGGACCGGTCGGCGTCGGCTTCATCATTCGGTACCATTCGATCCACACTGCGCCCGGGATACGGCCTTTGCGCGGACAGAAATCCTTTCCATAAGGCGAGGAGCTTTCAGCAATCCACTCATCCACATCCCGGACATCGAGTTTGACGATGCGGGGGTCCTTAACGGCCGCTTTCATTGTCTCCAAGTCGACCAAAATGCCCATTCTCGTATTGATGGGGAACGCCTTCGCGACCGGCGTCGGCACCGTCGCCGTGCTCGGTAAGCCCGCTGCAACCCAAGCCGCATAACCGCCATGGAGAACGCGTATCTTGGGATATCCAAGGTAACGTAGCAGCACATATCCGCGGCAAGACTGGCCGAACCCGGCGCTCATCGACTGTTCGTAGATAACCGCCGTTTCCGCGCCGGATAAGCCCGCCTTACCGAAAGCCGCCGCAAAGGTGTCCCGGAGAGCTGCCATGCCCTCCGGTGTTGAGTTAGCAAGGTAGGTGAAGACCTCGCGCACATCGACGGCACCTAGGATGTGAGCCTCGGCGTAGATTGCGGGGTCGCGGGTGTCGATGAGCACGACTGGCTCGGCTTTCATCAGGTCAGAGAGTTCGCTCGGGGAAATGAGAACCTTGCCGCTCATCGCCGTCTCCAAAGCTTATGAATGGCTCCATTGCCACGAACGCGCCCAGAACGCGTTGATGCAGGTCAAAGGACCTTCCCTGGCGAACGAGCATTCTGATTCGGGATTTACGAAAATGTCGGATGGGGTGACCGCTATCACCCCCGCGATTACGGCACCCTCTCAAGTCCCCGGTTGTTATAGGCGCCGAGCGACATGGCGCGCCGTGGAGAGTGCGGGTTAGTCTCAGATGGAGGAGAACAGTGATGAGTTTTCGTAGGCCGATACAGCTCGGTGTTCTGCTGATCGCTTTGGTGGTCTCGGGCTCGGTGGCGCTGGCGCAGGAGCAAGGCCAGCAGGGACCGACGAAACAGCCAATGGGCAACGGGATGTCGAACGACCAGATGCAAATGATGCATCAGCAAATGGTGCCGGGCAGCCAGACGTCCGACACCACCACGCCCACGATGCCGGGCCAAGATGCCTTTGGCGCTATCCAAGAGATTGTCCGCATCTTGGAGGCTGACCCCAAAACCGACTGGTCCAAGGTGAATCTTGAAGCGTTGCGCCAGCATCTCATCGACATGAGCGAAGTCACGCTCAAGGCTGATGCCGTGACGAAACCTATAGAGGGCGGCATCGAGGTAACCGTTACCGGAACGGGGCGGACGGTCGAAGCGATACAACGCATGGTCCCTGCTCAAGCTCACCAGGTTGACCAAACTCATCTTAACGGCTGGAGTGCCAAGACCGAGCCGCTGCCGAACGGTGTCCTGTTGACCGTGACATCCGGCGACCCGCAGCAAGTGCAGCACATCCGCGGTCTTGGCTTTATCGGCTTCATGGCCAGCGGGTCGCATCACCAAGCGCACCATTTGGCCATGGCCAAGGGCGAGTTCGTTCACTCGCAATGAGCCACAAGCAAGCAAAGGCGTATAATGGAGGAACACTGATGGCGGATGAAAAAGACTTTGCCAAAGAGCTTAACGCGCTAATTAGAAAATACATCGACGATATGGGGTGCGGCCCTCAGGACATCGTTGACGAGTTGGCCCGAGAGGCAAACTTGGTCTTTGGGCTATACAACCT
>JAENXG010000261.1 GCA_016649675.1 Methyloceanibacter sp. | reverse complement strand
GTCAACATACACATTGCGCCATGTGGTGGCTCGTGCTGGGCGCCTTCATTCTTGTTGGGGACAAACTCATCTGGTGGGCCGGTGAACGCCAGGGCAGCTGTACGACAGCTTAGCCGCCAAGTCCGGACTAGGACAACGTTACGCGCGCGGTGGTTCAGACATTTCAGCACTGCGCATCTTGCAGAATCCCTGAGCTGGTACGCCAAGCGCGCTGTTGAACTTGCTCGACATGTTCTGGAACGCGATCAGTCCCGTCAATTCCACGATGCCATCCTCGTCGAAATAGGACCTCAAGCTCTCCACCTGCTCATCTTCCACCTGCCGGTCGGATCGCGTCATGGCCTCTGCGTAGTCGAGGACCGCTTGCTCGCGGCGATCAAACAGGTTGCCTTGGCGCCAAGTCTCGAGAGCTTCCAACTTTTCCAAGCTCACGCCCCGCTTGATAAGCGTTGCCGAGTTGAGATCGACACAAAAAGAGCACGTGTTGATCTGCGACACGCGAACGGTAACGAGGGAGCGTAATGCAGCATCAATAGGCGAAGAACGCCGGTCGATCATGCCATAAAGCATCGCCACAGCAGCGAACAGTTTCGGCGCTCTAGCCCACAGTAGCGCGGCCTGTAGGACCTCTCCATACTTGCGGCGTTGGTTCCAGAAGAATGGCTGAAGGTAGAATGGGTAACTGCCGAGCGGCTTTGCTGGGACTCGCATTTGTTAGCCTCACCGCTTTTAGCTCTGATGTGGTTTGCGCGGATTCTACCTTGCACAACGTCCCAAATGAATCTCGAAAGGAATTCCTAAGCACGCTCATCGAGTTGGTCTGCTTCGTGCCAGAAGCAGAAAATGGCCGAGCTGATCGCCCGTTCGAAATCCGAGGAAATGACGCCGAGGTCCACGGTGCTTTGCCCAGGTCCGCCCCGTCTTTGGCCTTGGGCGTCAGTTACAGCTACGGTTTCGAGACCGTGGCCGATCCGGTTTCGGTCAAAAGGGATTCTAGCTCCGCGAGTCGTGCATTAGCGCGCTCTATCGATTCACCGGTGGTATCGACCCAGCCAGATCCACGGTTCTCTCCTGTTAGCACCTTGCCCATCTGCATGAGTTCAAGCTGCTGCTGTATGCTCGCTTGCTCCTGCTTGCACCAAGCGACGAAACGACCAGGTGCTGACGTGGCGTGGCTGCCTTCCATATGCCCAAGCTGTGCTTCGCTCGCCTTTTCCAGCTCGGCTGCCTTCTGACCAAGGTTCGGTTCTGAGCGGCCAGCGTGCCAAGCTTTGTCGTTCGATTGTGTCATCATTGCTGTTGCTCCAACTTCTCCATCTTGTGGGATCAACGCCAGTGGCCGCGTTTTGTTCTCACGGCACCATCAATACGTCGCGGATTGGTCTGAACAGGGCAGCAACTGGGCCGCGATTGCTCGGAAAATCGAGCTTCCGCATTGGGTCACTTGCTGACTTCGTAGCGCGCCATCGAGAGATCTCAAATGTGCCATTAGCAGACATTACCTCCCGGGAGGCCTAACGCCGGAAATCCGATCGTGAAAGTCAATGCCGTCCTCATGCCGATCTGTTTCCGCGCACGCCAGCAGGATCATTGTCGGATCGAGTCGTCACAGAGTGCTCAAGTCGGGGGCGAACAGGATGGTGAAAGCGATGAAACGCTGCGCAGCGACGTCGAAGAGGCACTCAGCTTCATCAAATCATCGGTTGCGAAAATGGATCGACTCATAGGCGCCCTTCTCAAGCTGGCGCGCGAGGGGCAACGTCAGTTTCAGCCGCAATTCATCGACATGTCGCAGTTGTTGCGATCTACTCTGGGCGATTATCCCCTACTTGACTTTTGGGGTAAGCGATGCTCAAAGTGGCTGAGACAGGCCGGCGCTTTACTAGTCTTGATATTCGTAATCGGGATTGTCGACCGGGCTGAAGCGGCCGTCGCCGCCAGCGAGTCCTGGCCGCTTGTACTCACGACAAAAACCCATAAACCGTGTCTTGCCATTAGTGTCGGCGTATTCCACGCTTCCCATAACGTAGAGACGCCAATTGTCTCTGCCCTTCATGATCTCGGAGGCGTGTGGGCCAAGCAAATCGGATGCCGTGATCGGGAAAGTACAGGAGGACCCGCCTGGGAGTTCTACGGTTTCTGCGTGCAGCGGACCTACTTGGTCAAGAGGGGGGTCCATAGGAAGCTCATTATTGGTCCAGTAGAACCGATATTGGCTACTTACAATCCAAGCACCGGTTCCACCGACGTTCACGATAACGAGGCTACCCTTAATTGGCTTTGTTGCCTGCAAAACAGGGAGTCGATGTTTAGCTTTTGGCGTCGGATGTTCAATGATTACATGGCGCACATGAAGTCTAGGGCGCTTACTCGATATAAACTGCAATCTATCCAAAGCATGTTGCTTGCTCGCGATGTCTGTTTGCTGACCAACAATGAGCATCTGTTTTTCCTGAATACCAACCATCCGCTCAGTCAGTTTCTCCATTTCGTCGCTGGATTGCCACAAGGTCCAGGTGAACCAAGCAACAAAGGCAGTGGCCACGGCCGTAATGAGCGCGCTCCAGTGATCAGTAGCCGCCGCGAGCCGCCAAGCCGAATAGAAGATTATATTGTGACTAGTACAATTTTGGGGGGGATTTGTTATTTCGCATATCTGGCCTTCAAGAGGAAAGCCTGATGACGCCCACCAATAAATCCATGAAGCAACCGATATTAACGCCAAGAAAAAAATTATCTGGCGCCTATGTTTCAGCATCTCGCAATCGCCGTTCCGAAAATGTCCGGGTTCTGGCGATTGTTATATCGGAATTGGAATTCTGCAACATAGAGCGGTATGTATTTGCGGCTGACCTTGTGGAACGAGCCGACCACGCCTCGCTTGAAG
Source organism: Methyloceanibacter sp. (assembly GCA_016649675.1). Lineage (GTDB taxonomy): Bacteria > Pseudomonadota > Alphaproteobacteria > Rhizobiales > Methyloligellaceae > Methyloceanibacter. The sequence continues at coordinate 983 of JAENXG010000261.1, read as the reverse complement.
ATCGACCAAAAGCCCTCAATCGTGTTGGTGTGAACCGCACCGATGACATATTCGCCTCTGGCGTGGTCGATGACGGCGTGGGGGTAGTTGTCTCCAAGGTGCTTGTAGCCGACCCACTGGTCCGTGCAGAGCAAGCTAACCTTGTGCGAGACGGCTTCATGCACAAAGGCGGTGAGGGTCGAGGCGCGGACGTTGGCGATTACACGAGCAACCACGTTGCCTTTGCGGCTAACAGCGCCCGCGATGGGCGTCTTGCCAGAGCCAATGCCGCCAGTGCCGTGACCGCCGCCGCGATCATGCCGGTTCTTGGCTTTGCCGCCGACGAAAGTTTCATCGACTTCTACAACGCCTCCAAGCTTATCGAGCTTTTGACTCGCGAGCGCGGCCCTTATCCTGTGAGCCATGTACCAAGCGGTTTTGTAAGAGCCGAAACCCATGTAGCGATAAATCTGAAGGGCGCTTATTCCCTTCTTGCTAGTGAGCATCAAGTGAATGACGCGAAACCAATCGCGGAGCGGCTTATTCGTGTTCTCAAAGATCGTGCCAGTAATGTGCGAGAAGCGATAGCTGCTTTGCGGAGCGCATTGGTAGCACTGCCAATGCCAAGGGTTGCCCTTCAACTTCGTGGGGTTCTCAGCTCCACAGCGCGGGCAGCGGACACCCTTGGGCCATCGCTTACCGACCAGATAGGCGCAACAGGCATCCTCATCCGGGAAGTGATGCTCGAATTGTGCAATGCTCAACTGGTGAATGGGCTTCTTGGTCGCCATGGCTCTATCCCTTTCGTTAGAAGAAATATGTCATGTCCAACCTAAAAAGTCAAGTCAGGGATAATCGCCCTACTTTGGAGGCATTAGCTCATCAAGCGCAGGACGTTAATGCCAAGATCAGCATTGGAGTACTTCCGACGATCACCAGCGACCGTCTCGCCCTCGAACAGGTGTTCTCGAATCTCATGGACAACGCGGTCAAGTATTTGCGGG
>JAENXG010000471.1 GCA_016649675.1 Methyloceanibacter sp. | reverse complement strand
CCTCGAGAAGCTTCTCCTGGACGTCGACGATGAGAAGCTGGGACTTGTCGCGGTTGAGGAGCATGAGGATGATGGCCGATGACTGCGGGGACAGAAGCTACTGTTAAATGACTCGGCGTCAACGGCCTAGAGGGTGGTCGCTTAGGATTGTCCCTTATCCGCGATCTTCAGAGCGAAGGCGTAGGCGAGAGCCACCTCCTTCAGCCGCTCGAAGCGTCCCGAGGCGCCGGCGTGACCGGCCTCCATATTGGTGCGCAGGAGAACGAGGCCATCGCCGGTGTCGAGCGCGCGGAGCTTCGCTACCCATTTGGCAGGCTCCCAATAAGTCACGCGGGGGTCGGTCAGCCCGGCCAGCGCCAAAATCTGCGGATAGGCTACCGCGCGCACATTGTCGTAAGGAGAGTAGGCGGCGATGGTCCGGTAGTCGGTTTCGCTCTCTATGGGGTTGCCCCATTCGGGCCATTCGGGCGGGGTGAGCGGCAGGCTCGCATCGAGCATGGTGGTGAGCACATCGACGAAGGGCACCTCGGCGATGATGCCGAGAAACAGGTCCGGCGCTAAGTTGGCGACGGCGCCCATGAGCATGCCGCCCGCGCTGCCGCCATGGGCCACGATGCGGCCGCGCGCCGTGAACCTTTGCTCGGCGAGAAATTCACCAGCCGCCACGAAGTCGGTGAAACTATTCACCTTCTTCTCGCGCTTACCGTCCTTGTACCAGCGATAGCCCTTGTCCTTGCCGCCGCGCACATGGGCGATGGCGTAGACGAAACCGCGATCGACAAGGCTGAGCGCGTTGGTGGAGAAGCCGGCGGGAATCGCCATGCCATAAGCGCCATAGCCGTAGAGGAGAAGCGGCGCCGAGCCGTCGAGCGGCGTGTCCTTGCGGTAGAGTAGAGACACCGGCACCGTATCGCCGTCCTTGGCCGGTGCCATGACCCGGCGGGTGACGTAGAGCGATGGGTCGTGGCCGCTCGGGATTTCCTGAGTCTTGCGAAGCGTTCGCCCGCGCGTCTTCATGTCGTAGTCGAAGACCTGCGCCGGCGTGGTCATCGACGAATAGGTGAAGCGCAACGTCGCCGTGTCGTATTCATAGCCCGCGGAGATGCCGAGCGAATAAGCCTCCTCATCGAAATCGATGGCGTGCTCCTCGCCATCCGCGAAGCGCCGTACCACGATGCGCGGCAGGCCGTGCTCGCGCTCGAGTCGCACGAGAAAGTCCTTGTAGGCGATGACATCGAGAATAAGCCGGCCGGGTCGGTGCGGCTCGATCTCGCGCCAATGCTCGCGGCCGGGGCTGCCGGAGGGCGCCTCGACGATGCGGTAATCCTCGGCGCCAGCGGAATTGGTCAGGATGATGAGACGACCATCATGGTGGTCGACCGAGTAGTCATGCTCGGGCTCGCGTGCCGCCACGAGACGAGGCGCCGCCGCAGGATCAGCGGCGTCGATCAGGCTGATCTCGGCGATCTCGTGATCATGCACGCTGAGCAGGAGGAAGCGCCGATCCTGCGTCGCGCTAATGCCGAGAAAATATCCCGGATCGGGCTGCTCATGGATGACGGCGTCGGCACTCTCGTCGCCGACACCATGCCGAAGCAGCCGACGGGGACGGTGCTCGTCATCGAGCCAGACATAAAGCAGCGTGCGGCTGTCGGCCGCCCATTCGAGCGAACCGTTATTGTCGGCGATACGGGAATCGACAAGGGCGCCGGTGTCCGCCTCGATGATTTTGACCGTGTAGAACTCCGATCCCTTGGTATCGACGGCATAGGCGAGGAGGCTGTGGTCGGGACTGTGGGCCACGCTGGCGATGCGGAAATAGGCATGGGGCTTGGCGAGCGCATTCCCGTCCAGCAGGACCTGCTCCTCGCTGCCGGCGCTCGCCTTCCGGCAGAACAGCGGATGCTGGGCGCCGGTCACGAAGCGCGTGTAATAGGCAAACGCCCCGTCAGGGGCGGGGACGCTTGCGTCATCCTCCTTGATGCGGCCCTTCATCTCGGCGAAGAGCCGCTCCTGAAGCGCCTCGGTATCGGCCATGACGGCCTTGGTGTAGGCGTTCTCGGCCTCAAGATG